>JANOZA010000101.1:0-14135 GCA_031429155.1 Verrucomicrobiota bacterium
GCCAAGCCCGGCATCGCCTCTTTCAAGGACCTCAAGGGAAAGACGGTGGGGCTGGAGGAGGGCTTTGTGGAGCATCTCCTGCTGCTCAAGGGCATTGAGCTGAATGGCATGAAGCAGAAGGATATTACAATCAAAAACACCCCTACAAACAACACTCCGCAAGTCCTCGCCTCGGGAGAATACGGCGTCTTCGTCGAGAGCCTCGCCGCATTCCGCGCCCGCTACGGCAACGGCCCGCGAGTGCTCGGCGATTACGATGACAAATTCAGCAACGACGGCGAGCCGGTGCAGCTCGTGAACCTCGCCGGCGCAAACATCAGCACATTCACCTTCAACGACATCTGGTATCCCGCTACCGACGGCGCAGGAGCCACGCTGCTCGCGGTCAACGAAACCACCGCCGGCGCCGACCTCAGCAACCCGCTGTCATGGAATGCGAGCACCCATCCGCTCGGCACGCCGGGCATGGAGAACAACGCGATCAACTTCGCCGGCTGGCTGCGCGAGAACTTCGACGCCGCCGCCCTCGCAAACCCGCTGCTCAGCGCCCCGCAAGCCGACGCCGACGCCGACGGGCTGACGACGCTGATGGAATTCGCGCTCGGGCTGAACCCTTTCCAGCCAGACGCCCCGTCCCTCCTGCCGACCGGCGGATTCGCCAACGTCGCCGGTGACAATTACATGACCCTAACCTTCCGCCGCCGGAAGCCCGGCAGCGACGTGACCTACCGCCCGCTGGTCTCACCCGACCTGAACGGATGGACCGCCCTCACCACAATGGTCGGCACCCCAGTGGACAACGGCGACGGCACCGAAACCGTCACCTTCCGCGATGCCCTGAGAGCCACCGACGCCCCCCGGCGCTTCCTGCGGCTGGAGGTGGTGTGGTGAGGCAGCCGAATGGATGGCAAGGGAAAGGATTCTGCCTCAGCCGGCAGGTGAGACCGGAATCTCTCGCAACTCACGCAATTCCATTCTACTGCCAACCATTCCATTGCCTTCCTCTTCCTTCTCAAGCCCCGTGTCCAACAAAAGCGTGGTCATTCACCGAATCCCTCCATGTCTTTCGGCAGTCCCTTGATGGAGCCGGCAAGGTCCCGCGTGAGGTCGTAGCAAGAAGGCTTCTCCTTCGCCGTGGGTGCCGACAGTTCGCGCTCCAGCGCAGCCCGCACGCGGGCGGACTTGTTCGCGCGCCGCGCACGGCTTTCCTCCTCCAGACGCTCCAGCAAGGACTCCGGCAGCTTGAGCGTTAACGTACGCATGGCGAGAGGGTGATACGCGTCAGCACGGTTTGCATTACTGGCTTTACCAAGCATTGGCATACGCCGGCTGGGAACCCGACGTCGCCCCGCGCCTCAGGAAATGGGCCGCCCAAACCAGCACCCACTTACGCCACATCATAGACGCCCGCCTCGCCCTCACCCTCCAGCACCACGGCGTCACCAACTGCGCCACCGCCAACGTGAAGGCCTGCGAGGGGATTGGCTTCACAACAGTGTGGAACGCGCTCGTGGCGGATTAGCAGACGAATCGCTTGCCCGCACCGCCGCTCACCGCAGCAATTTCAGGGGCACTTCACGGTATCCCGATCGCCAGTGATAAGCATGGCAGCACCGCAATTACCTCTCGCACGACAACGCAGCTTACGTAAACATCGCATCCGATGTCCGCGAATGCCACAACCCAACGAATACCGTTCCCGCAGGGAGCGGCGTGGGTGCGTGCGGATTTCCATCTGCACACCATCGCCGAGCGAGACCCGAGCCGGACGTTTAAGAGGGAATTTCCCGGTGAGACTCAGCGTGGCGAGTGTGCGAAAGCTTGGGTGGCGAAACTTGTGGAGAACTGCGTGGGCGTCGCGGTCATCACGAACCACAACATGTTCGATGCCGAGGACTACCGGCAGCACATGAAGCTGGCGGAGAAGGAGGGTATTCTAGTTCTTCCGGGCGCTGAACTGAACGTCTTTTCCGGCAGCGGGATTCACACGCTTATCGTCTTCCACCCGGATTGGGCGAGGAAGGAGGCTGATGGAGCGACTTCGATTGACCGTTTCTTGAGCAGCCAGTTCTCGACGCTCCCGGACACTGGCACCCGGGCGCGGGACAACCTTCGCGACTGCCTCGCAAAGCTGGATGAGGTTCAGAAAGAGTATTTCGTCATCTTCGCCCATGTGCAGTCGAGCAACGGGCTGATGCACGAACTCGAAGGCAACGCGCTCAGCGAAACCATCGCGCAGTGCGGCGAGCTTTGGGCCAAGCGCGTTCTTGGACTCCAGCGCGTGAAGGACGCTGATGCTCTCAAGCGACGTTGGCCAAGCGAAGTGCCCATCCCGGCTTTCGTGCAAGGCTCCGACCCAAAAGGAATGGCGGACATCGGAAGGGAACCTGCCTGCTTTCTCAAAATCGGCGAGCTGTCCTTCGATGCTGTGCGCTTCGCACTGCACGACCATGTTGAGCGGGTGCGCGGCGCAATTCCACCGCCCGGCAGCGGGCCGCGGCTCGCTGCCATTCGTTTCACTGGCGGCGCGTTGAACGGGGCGGAGTTCCCGTTTTCGCCGGAAATGACTGCGCTCATTGGCTCGCGGGGCAGCGGCAAGTCGGCGGTCATTGAGTGTTTGCGCTACGGACTCGACCTGCCTGTGGGCGAGGATGACGGTTACAAAAACGACCTAGTCGAATGGATGCTATCCAACGGTGGGGAAGTGACCATCACCGGCGCGAACGCGCACGGGCAGGCGGTCGAGATTCGCCGTCCGCTTGGTTTCAATCCCAAGGTTTATCTCGAAGGCAAAGAAACGCGGCTGCGTCCGCAGGATGTTTTTCCCGACGT
The DNA here is from genome assembly GCA_031429155.1 of Verrucomicrobiota bacterium. Classification (GTDB taxonomy): domain Bacteria; phylum Verrucomicrobiota; class Verrucomicrobiia; order Verrucomicrobiales; family V1-33; genus V1-33. The sequence goes on from JANOZA010000101.1 coordinate 2,833, forward strand.
GCTCTACTTTGGCCAGAAAGACCTCGGGCGTCGCGATGAGCAGGGAGATGCCAAGTTCTTTGCCAAGCTGTCCGGTCCGGCCAGCCCGGACGAGCGGGCGGATGAAGAACGGCGGCGCGCATTCGTGCAGCAAGCCGTGCAGGATCATCACTCGGTTCTGCGGGCGCGGGAGAAGGACGATGAATTTGCTCAGGAAGAGGAGCGGCTGCGGCATGAACTGGCGCTGTATCAGGAACGCGGAGTCGAGCAGCAGTTGCAGGCATTGACCTCGTTCGATGCAGATAAGCGCAGCCTCACGGATTTCATCGAACGGCTGCGGGAATTTCGCGGCGAGCTGGCGCAACCGGCGCAGACGTGGCGCGACTTGCAGGCCGAGTTTCCACGCCTGCACAGCGAGGTCTTTTCCACCATCAACGAGCGGCTGGGCGCACTTTTCACGGAGCTGGGCAATCTCTCCCGCGACAGCGCCGCCATCCTGCAACGCATGGATGCGCTGCTGACGAAGCTGGAGGCAGAACTCAAAGCTATCGGCGACAAGGAGCGTGAATTGCAGGAGCAATTCGCGGCCATTCAGCGGGAAATCAACGCGCCCGACCTCGACCTCCAGCAGTATCGCCAAAAGCGCGCCCGTTTCGAGCAACTCGGCAAGCTGCGCCAAGCGGCGAGCAACCGCACCGCAGCATCGCAGCAGGCGCTCGAACGCGCCGTCAGTGCGGCGCGAAACCTCCACGAATTGTGGCGCAGCCGCCATGCACGCGAGGCTGCCGTGCTGGAGGAGCGGAGAAAGACCATCCCGCAATCGCTGACGCTCAAAAGCGAGTTCGAGGGCGACCGGGATGCCTTCAAAACCTTTCTCCAAACCAAGCTGCGCGGCTCAGGCTTTCGGGAAGTTTCCTATGGACGAATCGTGGAGACTTTTCCCAACGGCATTACGCTGCACGAACGCAGGGCGGAAATTCCTACGGTGCTCGGGGGCAGTGCCGATGTGCAAAAGCTGGAGCAGGCACTTTCCGCGCATCTCGCCGACTTCCTCACCTTCCGCGTCCCGCCTCGGCAAGAGATTCTCTTTGAGGGCACGCCGATTCAGAAACTCTCGCTCGGAAAGCGGGCCACGGCCCTGCTCACGCTCGTGATGGCGCTCGAAAGCCATCCCATCATCCTCATAGACCAGCCGGAAGACGACTTGGACAACGAGACCATTTTCAAACAGGTCGTCGCGCCGCTGCTGCACCGGAAAACGGAGCACCAGTTCATCATTGCCACGCACAATCCGAACCTCCCGGTGCTGGGCGATGCGGAGCTGGTCCACGCCTGCCGCGAGGAGGCCAAGGACACCTACCGGCACTCGTCCGGCAGCATTGATTCGAAGCCGACGCGCCACAGCATCGTGCAAATCATGGAAGGCGGCGAAGCGGCCTTTGAACAACGACAGAAAATCTACCGCCAATGGACGAACTCACCCTTCGCGAAGAACTCCTGAGAGGAGAGGACAGCACCCGGCAGTTCAAACGTGAGCTGACCAGCGCCTCTGCCATCGCCGCCGAACTGGTGGCGTTTCTCAACTCGAATGGCGGGCGCATTTATGTGGGCGTCGAGGACAATGGCAGCATCTGCGGCGTGCCGCAGGCCAAGCTGGACGCCCAATCGCAACTCATCGCCAACGCCTGCACGCAAAACCTCACTCCACCCACCGGCGTGCTGACCGAGAACGTGCTCACCAGCGATGGACTCGTCATCGTCGTGACAGTGGAGGAAGGCGCGGACAAACCGTATCAGACTTCGGATGGTTCCTTCTTCGTGAAGCGCGGAGCCGACAAACGCCGCGTCACGAATCGCTCGGAGTTGCAGCGGATGTTTCAGGCTGCGCACACGGTCTATGCTGAGGCCCGTCCCGTGGCGGGCAGTTCGCTGATGGATTTGGATTCGTCTGCCTACGCCGCCTTCCATCGCACCAAATACAAAACGGAGCCGCCAGCGGATGAATCTGAACTCCTGCGGACACTCAACAATTCCCGCCTCGCGAAGGGCGATGAGCTGACCATCGCCGGGCTGCTCCTTTTCGGACGTGAGCCGCAGCGATTGCTGCCCGAGTTCACGGTCAAAGCCGTCTGGTTCGCCGGCAATGAACGCAGCGGCACGAAATTCGTGGACAACCGGCGCTTCGACGGAAACCTTGCCGCTCTCTACGAGCAATCCATGGGGTTCCTGCGCCGGTGGAATCGCCGTGTGCAAAACGGCGGCTCTTTCAATGGACCGGCCAGTGACGAAGTGCCGGACATCGTTTTTGAGGAACTGGTCACCAACGCTCTCATCCACCGCGACTACTTCATCCCCGACAGCATCAAGCTCTTCATCTTCGACAACCGCATTGAGATTCGCAGTCCGGGACGGCTGCCAAACAGCCTGACTATCGAGCAAATGCTGCGCGGAATCCGGCGGGGCCGAAACGCGGTCATCGAGAGCTTTGCCGATGCGGTGCTCAACTATCGCGGCGTCGGGAGCGGCGTTCTGCGCTCACTCGAAGCCATGCCGGGAATTCGTTTTGAGGAAGATTTCGGAGCAGAGGAACTGGTGGTGACGACACCAGTGGCCTGATAGCCGAGGGCGAGTTGAGCTCGGCCTGCGCCGGAGCAGATCTGGTAGAAGCCCCCCGGGTCACTTCTTCACCTGCCCGAGGGTTCTGATTCGCTCCAGGATTTCGACGGCTGCTTTGGCTTCTTCGTTGCGGCGGAATTCGCAGCGCTGGGCGGCTTCCTGGACGATGGCCTTTTCATTGGGGCGCACGAGGCTTTCGTCGGGGTCTTCGCTTTCGGGCCATTCCCAGGTGTCGGTGCGGAAACTGGGGAAGGGCTGCGACGGGTGGCCGTTGACTTTGAGATTGCCCAGCGGGCTGGCGGCCCATGCGTAGCGGACGGCGACGGGGTCCCTCACGAGGGGGCTCCAGACGTGGATGATGGTGTGATCGGGCCGCCAGCGGTTGCCTTCCTGGGTGGATTGGTAGCGGGCATGGGCCATGTAGAATTTGCCATCCCCGCCGGCGATGGAGAAGCCGCAGGGAATGCTGTTCATGTCGTCGGGCGGCACCTTCTGGCTGAATGTCAGGACCATCGTGTCGCCCTGCGGTGCGGATGAGACGAGAGAGGCGGTTTCCCAGCGCACGGGGGCTTTGTAGATTTTGGCCAGCGCCCAAAGTGCGGCCCGGTCGCCGTGCTCGCGCTTCTTTTTGGGATGCAGCCCGGGCACCTGGATGTCTTCGCCCGGCAGGAAGGCGGTATTCACCGGATCTCCGACATCGGCGAGACCAAGCCGCTGGGCTTCGCGGATGAAGGGAGCGCCCGTGTACGACTCCGCTTCAAAGTTGTCCTCATTCTGCGTGTCGCCGCCGGCGCAGAATCCGATGACGCCGACCGGGAGTGCAGGATCGTTGAAGTCTTCGCGCCAGCCTTCGACCATGAGCTCCATGAGCACCCGGTAGCGCTTCGGGCGGCAGACGGACATCATGGCGTTGTTGTAGCCCTGATGGAAAAGCACGCCTTTGATGTTGTAGCCTTTGAACACGCCGCACATGCCGTGGTGGATGCTGCCCATGTCGCTCGCGCTTTTGCCGGGGATGTTCCATGAGGTGAGGTTGTCGCCGTTCACGGGTTTCTTCGGCCATTTGTCTTCCGGCAGACCTTTGGACTTCGCGCGGGCGAGCTGGTTGTTCCAGACCTGCAGCGAGGTGGCCTCCATGTCGAACGCCGCGATCTTTTGCCTCACGGAATCCGCGTAGCGTTTTGCGACCGGGTGGCTGTCGAACTTGTGGCCAGGCACGATGGCTTCGATGGAGGCGCCGCCGCGGGCGCTTTTGATCACGCCGATGGGAATGCCCAGCGACCTCTGGAGCCGGGCTCCGAAGATGTAGCCGATGGCGGAAAAATCGGGCGATGTCTCCGGGCTGGAAACAGCCCAGCCTTTCGTTTCGATCTTCTCCGCCGGCAGGTCGTCCTGCGGCGCGGACTGTTCGTTGGGCGAGATGGAGAAAAGGCGCAGCAGCGGGAGATGGGACTGCGCGATTTCGATGTCGGCGTGCAGCACTTTTCCCAGGCCGAACGCCATGTTGCTCTGGCCGGTCATGACCCACACATCGCCGATCACGACGTTGTTCAGCTCGATCTTTTCGGCATCGGAGGAAGCTGTCAGAGCCAGCGGCTCGGCACTGGCCTCTCTCGCGGGAAAGGAAACTTCCCAGCGCCCTTTTTCGCCGGCGGCTTTGGCTTCCGCTGACTCGCTGCCGAGCTTCACGGTGACAGACTTGCCGGCTTCGGCCCAGCCCCAGACGGCGATCGGTTTGCCGCGCTGGAGCACCATGTTGCTGGCAAAGATGCCGTGCAGTTTCAGCTTTCCGGGCGCGGGCGATTGTTGCGCAGGGCAGAGGGGGGCGAGGCAGGCTGCGATCAGCAGGACCGCGAGGGTGAGGATGGTTCTTGTGTTCATCGGATGGGAATGCGTTCGGGCGACGGGTTGTCGTCTTCCTATTGGCTTTTGGAGGAGAGTCCATTGTTCAATGGTTCAGGGGCTCCCGTTACCGGGCTGAGTGGAAGGCCGCAGTCGCGCCCCGGCACTGGTTGCGGGTGGAGGATTTGTGATGGGCGAGTGTCCGCTACGATGCCGGAAACGAGGATAGTTTGCGCGGCGGAAAGGTCTGGTCCGCAGCCGGGACTTTGCCTAGACGGACGAGTCTCCAACTGCCCGGAAAACTTCCGCGGCCACCGAGTCTATTTGAGAAGAAACACTGAAATGCCTTCCATCACGAAAGCGCCGCACACCAGACGGATCGGCGGCCTCGTCTGTTTTGCAGTCGCGGCCCTGCCGCTGCTTTCACCTGCGGCTCCGGTCGCGTGGGGTGCATGGACGGCGGTGAGCAGCAACACGGCGATTCAGACACTGGCGAATTACACGACGTACGGCGGGGTGAATTTCAATGGCTCCACCACGACGATCAACAATGGGACGAGGGACGTGACTTTCACCGGCGTGGCTCAGAATGGCAGCGGCACGGCGGCGGGCGTGACCGTCGCCACCACGGGCTTCGACTTTCAGAGCACTGGCAATAACTCGAACGTCACTGCGGCCGTCGGGTCTCCTCAAACCTTGACCACGGTGCTGGACCGCGTCATCGGCGACTTCAATAACGTCGCTGCGATCAATCTGTCGGGTCTGACCGTGGGCAGCAGTTACTACGTGCAGTTCTTCTCCTCGGCTCCCGACGCCAACATTCTCAACAACTCGAAAATCAGCAGCGGCGGCGTGGACAGTCCGACCTTTGGCAGTCATGCTTCGGGTGGTACGAAGTACATCATCGGCACCTTCACCGCGGATGGCACGAGTCAGTCGTTTGCGGTCACTGGCACGGAGCCGACCTACAGTGCGCTGGTCATCGGCGTGCAGCCTCCGGGCGGCGACACGACTCCGCCGGCGGTCTCCAGTCTCAGCCCCGCGGACAATGCGGCGGATGTGGCGGTGACAGCCAATCTGGTGGCGGTCTTCAATGAACCCATCGCTGCCGGGAGCGGGAATATCACGATCAAAAACCTGACCGACAGCACGCTGACAACGATCGCGGTCAGCGACGCGGGCCAGGTTGCGGTTTCGGGCGCGACGCTGACGATCAATCCGGCGGCGGACTTCGTGCCGGGCAAGTCTTACGCAGTGCGAATGGACGCGACGGCAATCAGGGATCTGGCCACGACGCCCAATGCCTTCGCAGGGATCGCCGATGATACGACGTGGAATTTCACCACCGTGGCGCCGGACGTCACGCCGCCGGCATGGATCGCGACCTGGCCCAGGGCGAATCAGTTGAGCGCCACATCGCTCACTGTCCGTGCGCAGACGAACGAGACCGGCACCGCCTGGTATGTCGTGCTCGCCGCAGGTGCGGCTGCGCCCACTGCCGCTCAGGTGAAGGCCGGCACTGACAGCACCGGCACACCGGCGCTGGCGGGCGGGAGCATGGCGTTGACGGCAAACACTGAGGCCACTTCTGCGGCAGCGGGATTGAACGCCGACACCAGCTACGAGGTGTTTTTCGTCGCCGAGGATGCCGTGCCCAATCTCCAGAGTGCTGCGGCAATGGTCAGCGTTTCCCTGGTGACGCCTGCTGTGGTCACGTGGGGTGACTGGACCGCGGTGACGGACCACACGGCGATTCAGACGCTCGATGGCTAAAACGCTTTTGGCGGGGTGAATTTCAATGGCACCACCACTACGATCAACAATGGCACGCGGGATGTGGTCTTCACAGGCATCGCGCATAATGCCAGCGGCACGGCTGCCGGCGTGACCGTGACCAACACGGGCTTCCGTTTTCAGAGTGCGGGCAGCGGCAATTCCAATGTAGCATCCACCGACGGAACTCCGCAGAACTGGGCCACGGTGCTGGATCGCGTCATCGGCGACGACAACAACGATGCCACTCTCCATCTGAGTGGTTTGACTGCCGGCACCAGCTACTACGTGCAGTTCTTCTCCTCCGCGCCGGACGCCAACATCCTCGGCAATTCGAAGATCACGAGCGGCGGCGGCGACAGTCCGTTCTTTGGCTCGCCACATGCCGGAGGAGCCACAAAATACATCATCGGCACCTTCACCGCGAACAGCCCGAATCAGCCTTTTAACTTCTTCGGGTCCGAACCCACCTACGGCGCGCTGGTCATCGGGGTACAACATCCCGCCAACAGCTTCGCGGCATGGATCAGCGGCTTCAATGTCGGCGGCCAGACCGGGTTCACTGACGACCCTGATGGCGACGGACTGGAGAATGGCGCTGAGAATTTCCTCGGCACGCGGCCGGATGCCGCCAATGCCGGACTCACGCCTCTCACGCGCAGCGGAAGCACGTTCATCTTCACGCACCCGCAGAGCGCCAGCGAGGCCAGCGACATCGCGGCGGTGAATTACAAATGGTCCACCGGTCTCCAGAGCTTTCATGCCTCGCACGCAAGTGCCGGCGGCATCACCGTGGATATCGTTCCCTCGCTCGACACTCCCACTGCCGGGACCACGACCGTCAGCGCCACCGTCACCGGCGCGGTGCCGGCCCGGCTGTATGTCAGGCTCGAGGTGACCAAACAGTGACCGCTTCTCATTTCAGACTACTACCCACATCAACCACACAACCAGCACCACCATATGATAAACAGAACACGCACCGCCATCTTCGCCATTAGCGCCGCCGCCCTGCCGTCGGCATCCCATGCCGCCACCGTCACGTGGGCGACATGGAACGCCGTCACCAATAACACGGCCATCACGACCACCGCTGGTTACTCCAGTTACATCGGCATCAATTTCAACGGCTCCACCACCACGATCAACAACGGCCCCGGAGGCGTTGGCGGCACGAACGTTGTGTTCACCGCCGTCGCGCAAAATGGCAGCGCCGTGGCGGGTGGCATCACCGTGGCCAACTCGGGTTTTGACTTTCAGAGTACGGGCGCCAGCAATTCCAACGTGGTCTCCGCGGTTGGCTCTCCCCAGACGTGGGCGACAACGCTCGACCGGGTCATTGGCGACTCTGGAGTCGGAGCAGTCGCCACGATTACTCTCTCAGGACTGACCGCCGGCAATGAATATTACGTGCAGTTCTTCTCGTCGGCTCCGGACGCGAACATTCTCAGCAACTCGGTGATCAGCAGCGGCGGCGCGAGCAGCCCGGCCTTTGGAGCACATGCCAGCGGCGGCACCAAGTCCATCATCGGAACCTTCACCGCTGACGGCACGAGCCAGGCATTCACTGTGGCGGGGACTGAGCCCACCTACGGCGCGCTCGTCATCGGCGTGAAGCCGGTGCCCGAACCTTCCACCGCTCTGCTCGGCGGCCTCGCTCTGCTCGGTCTCACGCGCCGCCGCCGTTGAGGGTGCCGGTTTGCGCGTCTTTGAGAGAGCAACCTTCGCAGGGCGGTCACGACCGTGGCCGCCCTGCTTTTTAGTACCCCGCGCATGAAACTTACCCTCCTCCTCCCTCTCGCCACACTCGTTACAAACCTTCCGCTCGCAGCCGCGCCGGAAAGTGCCGATGCGGCTAAACCGGCCACGTCCGGGGAGGTGCGGAAAGCTGATGCCGACAACTACACGGTGGGCAGCGTGGCTTTACGGAAGAGCACCCGCGAGATTTCCTTCGACGCGCGGATCAATCAGACTGGAGGCATTATCGAGTACCTGCTCGTGACTGAAAAAGGCAAGCTCCACGAGTCGCTCTTTTCCTGCGCCATTAGCCCGACGGATCTCAACGTCGCGTTCAAGCTGCTGAGCTATCCTGCGTCGCCGGAGTTGTTTGAGATCGTGGCAGATGATCAGCGTCCGACCGGAAAATTTCCGGACGTGCCGGAGGAGATCAGGAATGGGGCGCGACTCGAGATTTCCGCGACCTGGCAACAGGAAGGCGCGGAGAAGACCTGCAAGGTGAACGAACTCGTGAAGAACACCGCCAGCGGAGAGGCCATGCCGCCTGGCCCCTGGCTTTACACCGGCTCGCTCATCCACCAGGGCGTGTTTCGCGCCGAGGCCACCGGCGACATCATCGCCGTGTTCAGTAACCCGGCGGCAATGATCAACTACCCCGGCGATGCCCGCACCAACGACGAGGTATGGACCGTGAACCCGGGAACTGTGCCCGCCAAGGGAACGCCCGTCCGCATTACCATCAAACTGTTTCCCAAACCCGCAGCACCTGCCGCCGCCCCGAAATCTCCATGAAGAAACTCGTCCTACTGCTCTCCCTGGCCCTGTCATCTTCGCCGCTCCACGCCCAGGTGGACTACGACGGCACGTATCCGTGGTCGGAGACGACCACGTTCGCTCCCGACAACGCCGTGCCGGGCTGGTTCTACAATCTCGGGATCACCGGGCTGCGGGTGCAGCTCGATCCCGCCGCGCCCCGCACGCTGGTGGTGAAACATGTCTTTGCCGGCACGCCCGCCGCCGGGCAGTTCATCGTCAATGACGTGATCACCGGCGTCGAGGGAGTGCCGTTCACCGAGGACCACCAGGACGGCTACGGGCCGGCGGTCTTCGGGGGCCGCGGGCCGCTCCGCGAGTTCGGCATCGCTCTCGATGCCGCCCAGGGCACCGATGGCATTCTCAGCGTGACCCGGCTGCGAGGCACCACCACCACGACTCGCAACCTCACAATCGGGACGACGTATGGCAGCTACTCGCCGACCTTCCCGGTGAACTGCCCGAAGTGCGATCTCATCCTCAGCGAATTGCTGACCTGGCTCCGTTCGACGCAGAGTGCCGCAGGTTCCTGGGGCGGCGTCGGCGGGCACGAAAATCACATCTTCGCGGGGCTGGCCCTGCTGGCAGATGGCAGCGCGGCGAGCATGACCGCCGCGGGAAAACTTGCGACTTACTACAAGAATGAGACCAGCGTTCCCATCTCAGCCGACGGACTCGATCACTGGAAGTATCTCGCCGCCGCCGTCTATCTCTCGGAATACTATCACAAGACCAGCGACGCGACGGTGCTCACGAAACTGAACACGCTCTACGGCTATCTGTTCGCCAGCCAATACACCAACGTCTCCCAGATCGTCCCCGGCTATCACGGCGACGATCCGTTCAACAACGGCTTCGGCGGCTGGGGCCACAATCCCGGCTACGAGGGCTACGGCCCCATTGCCATGCTCACCGGCCAGGGCGCGCTCGCTTTCTCGCTGATGAAGCGGGTCGGCGTGAATGTGGACCGCACCCGGCTGGATGCCGCCTATGCGTTTTTGGTGAAAGGCACCGGGGCCAACGGCTACGTCTGGTATGCCGACCAGGACGGCTCCAGCGGTGATCCCAATGCCTGGGCCGATCCCGGACGCACCGGCGCGACGGCGATTGCGAACTGGATGAGTCCCTACGCGGAGCCAGCTTATGCCGTCCGCGCCATCAACCACGCGCGCTTCATGGGCGATCATCCGCAGAGTTTTCCCGACACGCACGGCTCGCCCACCATCGGCATGGCCTACGCCGCGATGGGCACGCACATTGATCCGCCGAGCTTTAGAAAACTGCTGGATAATCACCTCTGGTACTTCTCCCTCGCGCAGACGCCGGAGGGAAATTTCTACTATCAGCCGAATCGCGACAACACCGGCTACGACTCGAATCCGCGCTTTCAGGCATCCAGCGTCATGGCGCTCATTCTCTCCCTGCCGAAGCGCAATCTGATGATCTCGGAGAGCGTGTTTGAAATGGCGCAGGGTTCTTTTTCAACCCCGCCAGCGGCCACCGGCACCACCGCCATCACCATGACGGCGACGACGGTGACGACCACCAGCCCGCCGATTGAATATCTCTTCACCGAGACCTCCGGCAATCCCGGCGCGACCAGCAGCGCCTGGCAAACCAGCCCGACCTACACCGACAGCGGACTCAGCCCCGGCACGCAGTATTCCTACACCGTGGCCGTTCGCGATGCGCGCGGCGTTTCCGGTCTGGCCTCCGCTGCCGCCAGCGCGACGACACAGGCGGGGCCGCCGCTGAATCTGATGAGCCTCAATTTCTACTCCTACGGAAGCTACGCGGCGGCGGACCAGAACAAGACCACGCTGGAAGCCGGCGAGTCCGCAGGTGTCGGCCCGTACAACGTGAGCGGCTGGCAGAACTACGCCGTCCCGTGGAACCCAAGTTCACCCGCGGCTCCGTTCACCCTCACCAGCAATCAGGGGGCGACCGCGACGTTCGTCTTCAAAGATGTGCGCAACGGCTGGACTTATGATGGCACTCCCAACACCAGTGTCACCGGAGGTAATGCGGACCTGATGAACTCGCACGCGAACGGCACGGAGGATCCCTATGACGGCTCCATGTTGTTCGACATGCAAGTCACGGGCATTCCCTACAACGTGTATGACCTCATCGTTTATCTGGGGGGCAACCAGGCGCAATTCGGCGACCGCACCGGCAAGATGGTGCTCAATGGCGGGGCTCAACAGAACTTCACCCGCACCGCCGGGGAGTTCGGCGGGTTCGTTGAAATCACCAACGCCACCACGCCGGGGAATTACGTTATCTTCCGGGGACTGCGGAACCCTTCCGTGACGCTGAAAGTGTGGGGCAACGGCTTCAATCACATCGGCCCGTCCGGCTTCCAGATCGTCAAGGACTCCAGCAACTTGATCCCGCCCGGCCCTGCGGGGAACCCGACTCCGCCGAGCGGCACCGTGGGCCATGCGCCGGGCACGGATGTGAGCTGGACCGGCGGTCTCGATGCCGTTTCGAGGAATGTCTATTTCGGCACGAACCCCACGCCGAGCGCTGCTGAGTTTCGC
>JANOZA010000102.1:0-2262 GCA_031429155.1 Verrucomicrobiota bacterium
GCGAAGTCCCCGCACGACGCCCTGCTCCTCCTCGGCACCATCCCTGGCAAAGCCGCGCTCCGCATGGGCGACTGGAAGCTCCTCCTCAACGCCAGCGAAAAGGACGCGGAGGAAGCGACGGACGACACGACGAAGTCCAAAGGCACCGTGGAGCTTTACAACCTCTCCGATGACATCGGCGAGAAGAACAATCTCGCCGCCGCGCAGCCCGAAAAGGTCAAGGAACTCCGCGCGCGTCTGGAATCCCTCCTCAAGAACGCCGCGCCGCCGGGCAACGGCACGGACAAGACGAAGCCGGGGAAGAAAAACCGCTAGTCATCGCATCACCACGGCCCGGCGTAGCACTGCGACCTAACCACCGACGCCCCCTAAGAGGACGCTGCCGCCCCGGGAGAGGGCGTTTAGCCGCGATCACATCCTGCTGCGACCATCGGGCGCCCTCCCCTCGAATCTTCGCACAAATTTCTCTGCCCGCGGGTAGTCGTAATAGCGAAAAAACGGGAAGTGCTCAATGTCGGGCCGCAGCAGACGTACCATGTAGTACCGAAACGCCGTCTCGATATCCTCAAAGTCCACGATTTTCAGCCCCACGAGGTGCTCCAACTGCTCCAGATGGTCGTAGAGCGCCTCAAACCGCACTCGGATAAACGCCTCCTTATCCGAAAACTTAGCATCACCTCTCCGATACGGTCGCATCGCGTTCTGCACCTCCCGGCGCTCAATGTCATAGACCGTCACTCCATCGTCGTCCGTGTAGTCTTCCTTCATCCAGTCCAGCATCTTCATCGCCGTCCGGGCCTTCACATCCGCAAAGACCTCCCGCACCACGTTGCGCCCAAAGATCGCCTGCTTTTGCCGGTATTCATCCTCCTGAACCTTTATCGCACGCTTGCGCTGCTTTAGTTCCTCTACGCGCTGCTCACGTGCGCGCCGCATTTCCCGGATCGCCTTGAACGCGGCGATCAAGCCGCCAGTGACTGTCACCACCCCACCGATGAGTTTGAGCGTTGTTTCCAGAGAGAAGTCAGCCACGTTCGTGAATAGCTATCTCAGCATACGCACTCGGACCCGCTAGGCTGGGCGGCGGACTACGGCGCGGGCGGAGGCGCGTTCATTGCCGTCGTTAGTGACCACAAAAACCCAATAGGAGCCTGCGCCGCCGGGGATGCCGAGGCCGAGCTGGGTGGTGAAGGGGGCGGGGGTGCGCGCGGAGTGGGTCGCCAGCACCACGGCGTCTTCGGCGTCGCCGTCTTCGCCCACGGTGCCGCGGAATTGGTATTCCTTAAAGCCCGGGTCGTCACTTTCGCTGTGCGTTACCTGCGCCGTATCCGGCGGCACGAGCACCGCGCTGATGGTTACGGCATCCGGCGTATGGCCAGGCAGCGGCGTCACGCGCGGGAGCGTTCCGAGGAGTTCCGGCATGCCCGCCAGCTTGCTCAGCGCCGCCGCGCGATAGGCCACTAGCACCGCGCGGATTTGATTTTTCAACTTATCGCGACGGCTGCGGGCCAAACGCAGATTCTGTTCCGCCTCCGCGCGCGCCGCATACTTCGTCTGGAGCAGCGCAAGGTCCGTCGTGAACATCGTTAGCTCAAAATTTACCTCGATCTCCGCCGTCCCCTCATTGATTTCGAGCGGCAGCGTCACCCCTGCCGGAGCCGGAGCGGCGTTGAGCTTTGCCCAGAGGCTCTTCATGTCCCGCAGGGGCGAACAAAACTTCTCCTCCCCTGCCCCCATGCCCGGCGCCTCCGGGCGGGCCGGGTAATACGGCGTGCTGGAGTAGTATCCATCCAGCAATCCGATGAACAATCCGAGGCGTTTATACATCGTCTGTTTCAATATCTCCAGCACTCCGCCCGCGATCTGGAGATCATTGAGCTTATCCTGCACCGCATCGAGCTGCGTCGCCAGCGCATCGCGCAATACGATCAATCCCGTACGGTTAAACGCTGCGGGGATCACCCCCGGCTCCTCTGCGAGGATGATTCCCAACGGCATCACCACCAAGTCCGCCTGTGCCCAGTGCGCGAGGAATTCATTTGTTGTCGGAATATACGAACCATTAGAAGAAAGAGCCATAGGGGGGGGAATTAAGAATGAAAAATGAAAAATGAAAAATGCAGAATGGGGAGGAAGAGCGGGAGGAGAGCGGAAACGGGCGTGCGGTGGATAAAGAGGCGTGTGAAGCGGATAGAGAGCCGTGTGAGACCGAGCTAGAGGCGTGTGAGGCGGAGAGAGAAGGTGGGGGACGGAGAGAGAGGC
>JANOZA010000103.1:0-8902 GCA_031429155.1 Verrucomicrobiota bacterium
CCTCGTAGGAGCCGCCGGTAACGGTGGCGAGAGTTTGCCAGGCGACGAGGTCGGTGCTGATTTCGACATCATAGCTGTAACCCGGAGCGAAGGGCCAGGTGATGGTGACCACGCCTGTGGCGGCGGTAGAGGAGGAGGCGGCTGGCTGCTGACCGGGTGAGTTCGCGGGAAGTCCGAAGGCGGCCTCTACCCAGTCGGGCACGCCATCACCGTCGGTGTCGGGATCGGTGAGGCGGGTGGTGCCGCCAGGGGTGCCGTCCGGGCTGGTGGAGGCACGCCAGTTGAGCGGGTTGTTGTAGTCGCCATTGACGTCTATTACTTCGAGAGACGGACCCTGGCCATCCGGGGTCAGCGGCCACGGGGCCTCGTCGTCGTAGTTGAAGTCGTGGATGGTATTGCCGGAGGAGTCGTTGAGGAGTATGCGCTCGCCTCCGTTATTGAGGACGCCGGATGTCCACGGGGAGAGGGCGAGGCGCGGAGCGGCTCCATATTTGGTGCGGAAAGCGGCCGCGTCTCCAGTGATGACGATAAATTCGCCGGGAGCGAGGGATTCGTTGCCGAAGCCGTAGGCGGCAAAGGGCGTGGTCGCCGGGAAGTTGACTCCATTGAGATTAATCGCAGCCACTCCGGTGTTTTTGAACTCAATGTACTCGGTGCTGTCAGCGGCCGGGTTATACATCACCTCGGTCAGCCGCAGACTGGCGAGCACGTCGGCCGATTTCGCGGGATCGGCGACGAGGAGGTAATCGAACGAGGCGCGCAGGTTCTGAGCGGTTTCCGTGGAGGCGAAGATCCCGCCTTTCACCGCCGTGGAACCGACCGGGATGGCCTGAGTTTGATCCACTGTCCAGACTCCGGCCACGAGGCGGGAGAAGATCAGGGAGTTTCCGGAACGCTGGATGCGCAGGGCATCGGCGCGCATCGGGGCCGGAGTGAGTGCCGGCAGTCCGCCACCAGTGGTGGGAATGATGGGGGTGATCTGGATGCCGCTGATGCCAGCCTCGGCTCCTGCGGAAGTGGTGCCGTTGCGGGTGATGTTCAGCTTGATCTTCCCGTTGGCATTGCGGCTCACATTGGACAGGGCCAACTGGCGCATGATGGTATTGCTGCTGTTGGCCGACCAGGTGGTACTCGTGCCGGCGTCGTTGACGTTGACGTTCATCGAGATGGTCAGGGTCGTGGCGTTGACCACCGCAGAATAGAGCGTCACGTTGTAACCGCTCGACCATGTATCGACGGGGATTTCGTAAATGAGGCCGCCACTGGCCACGCCATTCCGGCGGGAGTCGCCGATAATGCCAAAGTGCTGGCTGGCGCCACCGGCGGTGGGACTGAAGACCTGACTGATGGTGGCGGTGGCCGGACTGGCGAGGAAGTAGTTATCCGCCTGCCAGACTTTGAGGTCCGTTTCGGTGACCCCCGGGCCGCCGCAGTTGATCAGGATCGGGGCTGGGGTCCCATAGAAAGTGGAGGTGGAGTCGTCGCGACGAACCCTTACCTGGTCACCCGTTTCAAAGCCATAAACGTAGCGGACGGCCTGGCCGCCCTCGGTCATGTCGAGCATGAGTCCCGTGTTGAAGTATTCCCCGAGGTGCCTGGTCTCGAGATGGACATCAGATTGCAGGACCCAGTCCCCGGAGGCCGGAACCGGCCTGGTAATTGAAGGGAAGGTCGTGGAGTCCAGCGGAGCGGCTGCCGCCTCTGTGATCTGAAGGCTCAGGCGGCCGCTGGTGTCCTCCATCGAGTACCAACTCGCGGGCGAATTGTTGTCGCGCAACTCAGTGTTGGTTGCGGTCATATCCGGAGCCAGGAGCAAACTGTTTCCAAAGGTCTGGAAGTCCGTAGCCGCGAAGGCGGTGATCTCACGGGTCAGACTGGCCGGCGTGCCGGCGCCATCCGTTCCACTGAGGACGACGGTGTAGATGCCGGGGATGGAGAAGAGGAGGCGACGGCCGGTGGCACCCGACGGCGTGTTGGTGACACCGGTCAGCGGACTGATCGCCCAATTGAGGCTGAGAGCAGTGCCCTCCGGATCGTAGCTGCCGGTGGAATCAATGATCACGGCTTCACCGATGGCAGCGCTCATGGAAGAGGGATCGGTGGTGATCACCAGGACCGGAGGAGCGTCAGTGGTCTTGGTGACGTTCACTGTAGCGGTGCCCTGCTGGACACCCAAACGATCCAGGCCGCGAACGACCAGCACATTGGCACCCGACTTGAGGGCGATGCCGGTGATCTGCCATGTTGATGCCGTTAGCAAGGTGAACACCCCTTCAGGATGACCATCCACAGTGACGTTCGAGACGATCGTCGGGGCATTCCCGCTCAGCGTGGTGACGTGAAGTGTCGTGGAAGCGCCAACCGAAGCGTTGGCACTGAACGCGATGGTTTGATTCCCCGCCCCGATGAAGCTGTCAATGGTCGGACGGCGGTTGGTGAACCAGGTCTTGTAGTAGTTTTGGTCAATGTTGTAGCTGGCGGACTGATCTTCCTTCGCCTGAAGCCATGCATACATGCGGGGCGAATCCATTGACCACTTGTCGCGGATCTCCTGGAGGTAGTAGTTCAACTGACGGCGGAACCATGGGCGTCCGAAAAAGGGGGCGGTGCCCGGAAGCCCGCCGAGTATAGACCGATCGTAGGGCGTCTGGAAATCGAGGTCTCCATCCCAGAACTCAAATTCCCAGCGACCGTCTGTCGGGCGGCGATAGACAAAGCCATTCTTGCCGCGATCTATGGTGAAGTTGTCCCATGCTCCCGCCCAGCCCTTGATGGCGGCGTAGCGCGCGAACTTGTCCACATCGAACAGGTTCTCGACTGAGGCGCGATAGATATCGTCCGCCGCGGCATTGGCGGGGGTGACGTTGTTATTATACATTGTCCGGATCCAACTGGTTAGACCTGAGAAGTCATAGCGCTCCGACTGCGTGCGGATGGGCCATGATCCGTGCCAGTAAACCGGATTCTCAAACCATCGGGTATCCACCACCCAGTCGCCGTTCACCTGGGAGCGGTTTTCGCTGGCGAGGTCGTCGCCGAAATACCATGCATCGTCAATCTCGTGGAGTTCGCTGTCGCTGGAGTTCGGATAGGTCCGGTCGAGCATGTCGGTGTCGGTTGGCTCCGTGTCTTCTTTGAGGGAAAGGCCGAGGTTGTTGAACTGCACTTGGACGAACTCGGTTTCCGCCGCCGGGTAGCCCAGGAGATAGAGCCAGTAGCGGCTGACATCGTTATTCCAGCGGCGGGCACCGCCATCGGCGGCATCATTGTCGGCACCGGTTTTTTCGCGTCCGCGGAACATGCGGTCCTTGGGGAACTTTGACCGGACCCGGTCCATGCTGTTGCCGCCGTCGCGCGTCCAGGGGGACCCGCTCTTCCGGGATTCAACGTTGTAGGTGATTTCCTTCTCGTTCGTGATGAGGGTGGAGTTGTAGTAATGGTTCGACATCCGCGGGTGGCGGTAGTTGTATTTGGCAGATACACCGGCAGTCCCGATACTGTCGCGATCGTACTCCGACATCACAAAGCGCCGGACGAGCAGGTCGCTGACGACCGGAGAGCTGTCCACGATCCAGAGGCCGGGAGTGTTGACCCCTCCCGCAGGATAGGTAGTCGTCCCGCCTCCAGTGGCGGCAGCCTGAATGTAGAACTGGGCAATGGCCCCTTCTGTTTTGTAGTTGGTGATCGTCGCCGTGTAGATGCCGTCGGCTGCAGTGGCGTCGCCGCCGGTGCCGGCGTCATTCATGGCAGACGTGGTCCATGGATTCGTGCCGGCGAGTGAGTCGAGACGATGCACCACCGAGACGGAGGCCAGAGGCAGAGATGAAGAGGCACGGGCCGTGATGAGCACATTATCTGTGGCCTTGGGCACCACGGGGCTGTGGAGCATGGACCAGATTTCAGGAGCGGCGACGGCGGCAGCGCGGGAATTGGCTGCTCCCGGAGTGCCGAGATTGTTCGGAACAGGCACCAGGAAAGTGCGGCCCCAGGTGTGGTCCTGAGAGACGAGGACGAGCCGGCTGAGGCCGTTCACCCAGCGGGCCTGAAACGACATGGTGTAGGACGTGCCCGCAGTTTGGGGCACGTCGAGTTCGATGGCGTTGCCCTTCATGTCGCCCGCGCCGTCGGCCAGAATGTGGAGGCCTTCCGCATCGGAGAACGTGGCCCAGTGGGTGCCGGTGACGCGCCAGCCGTCAATGCCGCTGTTCAGAGGCGACAGGGCGGTGGTGAGGGCGGCGGATGCGGCACCCGTCACGTTGTAGGTCATATTGCGAACAACGAGGTGCCCGTCGCCGACGAGATTCAGGTGAATTTCCGGAGTGACGAGCGGACCGACGCCATAGAAAATGCCGGTGTGGGTAAAGTTCGTCCACTGACCTTTGGCGCTTTCGTCCGAGGCGGCCCATGAGGAGCCGGAATCGTTGTCCATCATCGGATTGATCAGTTCCAGCGACGATCCGAGAGCATCGGCGGCGCGGGGCCAGTCGCCGCCGGTGTGGTAGTCCACTTCGTCGGCCAGATTGCCTGCGGCATCCACGAGCCGGATCAGATCGCCACCGTTGCCGAGGCTGCCGCCGTAATCGCCGACGACATTGGTGGCCGAGGGGTAGTTGGCGGAAATGAAAGCGGCGTTCTGCGCCACCACGAGGCGCGTTCCAGGGGCGATGGTGGTGCCGGCGGGAATGGTGTAGCTGATTCCGGAATCGAACGACCAGCCGCCGACGTTCACAGGAGTGGCACCACGATTGTAGAGTTCAACGAATTCGCCCTGCCGGTGATCCGAGGGCGGTGCATACATGATTTCGCTCATGACCACGGAGGAATTGCGATCCGGCACGTTGGCGGCGTCCCTCGTAGCCGTGGCGGTGGCATACCATTCGCTGGAACCCGCGGGCCATGCCTGCGTGCTCGACTTGCCGGGTCTCCGCGTGACTTCGGCTTCGGCGAGCACCGTGTCGCTACCGTCAATCACGTATAGAATCAGATCGCCCGAGGCGTCGGTGGCGAAATTGACGTTCACACTGGCGAAGCTACTGGCGGGAATGGACCCGGCGAGCGCCACTTTGTCTGAGAAGGTTTTCGTCGAAGCGACAAAGAGTCCGGCGAGCGGGAGCGGCGAGGTGCTCCGGTTCACGAACTCGACCCAGTCGGCACGACCGGTGGTGGCGTTGAAGTGAACTTCATTCAGCGCCGGGACGTTGACCGCCCCTCCGCCCGAGGCGGCGCTGGCGTTTGGCTGACCGGGAGTGGCCTGCGAGAAACGAAACCACGAAGCGCCTCCAACGGGTTTCCGGCCGATTGATTTACCGTCCTGCGGGAGGGTGGCCACGAGACCGGTGAATGGCGTGCCATTGGGCCGGGCAACGTAGATCGCGGTCGAAGCGGCCGTGGGTGAGAAGCCGGATTCCGCAAAACCGATCGTGGCCAGTCCGCCAGCCGGGACGATAAGCGTCTGCGTGATAGGGAATTTCGTCCAATTTCCTGAAGTGTCCGATAAGAAGTGTCCGTTCAGGTCGAGGGGCAGGACGCCGGGGTTGTAGAACTCGATAAACCCGCTGCCGGCCGCCGCCTGCTTTACTTCATTGATGAAGACGGCGGCAGGGGGGAGATTGGTGAGACGGAGGTTGGCCCCGAAAACCATGTCCGAACTGGTGGTGTTCACCTGAAACGAGACTGCGGCGAGAACGTTGGTCCCCTCGACCAGCAGACCGGCCGGGATGGTGCCGGTGACGGAGTTGGGCACGAGAGCGGCATCAGTGACGGTGACGGTTGCAACGCTGCTGTTGTGAACCGGGACGGCGACGCCGTCCTTCGTGCCGATGTAGTTTCCGTTCAGGAAAAAAGTAGCCCCGTCATCAAGGATGGTGTCCATTTCGAACTGGCCGCCCGCGCTGCCGCCGGTCCAGTTGAAGGAGGTGCGGAAGTAGTAGGTAAGCAGGCCGGGGCTGCCGAATCCGGTCAGAAGACCAGGGGCGGGCAGGACGGCAGTTTCAAATCCCAGCAGCGCCGGGCCGCTGCCCCACGGAGCTGAGGGAATGAAGGCCAGGGAATTCCAGTCTGCCGCCGGGGCGGCGAGTTCCTTGTAGTAATTCCATGTGGCCGTCATGGGTACCACCTCGGAGTAGGTGGACGGCAACGAAGCCGTGGGATCGTTGATGGGATCTTCGGAAGGCACGATGTCCGCCGTTCCGGGAGATCCGCCCTGCGCGGGGCTGGTGCGCCAGTTGTGCCAGTCGTCCAGAGTGCGGTTCTCATTTACCATCACGAGGGCGTGCCCGGTGCCATCCGGAGCGGCCGGCCATTTGCGCCCGCTGTCGCCGTAGCTCAGGGTCGTCAGCAGAGCCCCGTTTTTGTCCCGGAGGTTTATCGTTTCCCCGGCATTATCGAGCGACCCGACCCATGGCCCGTAGATTCGGATGCCATTCGGGATGCCCGGGTAATCCAGGCGGGTGTCGGCCGGCGATTTGGAGCTAAGGAGGATCCGCTCCCGTTCGAGGAGAAAGTGGGCGACCGGGCTCCCGGCGACGAAGTCGGGCAGCGTCAGATTGGCCCCCCCGGTCAATGCCCACGTTGCCATGTCTATGCGGTTGGTGGTCGTATTGGTCACTTCGATCCATTCGGCTTTGGTGCCTGCGGGATTATACATGACCTCGGAGAGGATGACATTGCTCGCGCTGGCGATGCGGGGAAGAGCCAGAATGAGGGCACAAAGGAGCCGGGGTGGGAATTTCATGGTATCTGGAGGGTTGGGGGGGCGGAGAAAAGACTAAAGCCGCCGGCTGATTGGGGACGGCGGCTGGTATTTCAGAGTGGAGTGTAAGGAATCGTCTTAATCATGGCGATGAAAATCTTCATCCCCACGGGAAAAATGTTTTTTCCCCGGCTCTGGACCTTTTCTTTCGGAATTCTGTCCATCGCATCCCCGGCCAGGAAAAAAATTCTCCTCAACCATTGGTCTGTCTGCTAATTCTCACGGCGTTATTCCCTCTCATGCACCTCTCAGCCCATCCAAAACCCTTCCCGCTGTTAACGATCGCTCCGGCTTTGCTCGCCGCCTGCCTGCTGCGAACCGCTTCCGCGGCTCCGGAACTCGTTACCGCGCCGCTGGCCCCCCGGTCGCCGGCTTCCGCCACCCTGTTTGAAACGCTGGCTCCGGAGAAAACCGGGGTAAAGTTCATCAACCCGATAGACACGACCCATCCGTGGAAGTTCCTCTACGCCTCGTCCATGTCCACGGGCGGGGTGGCCATTGGCGATTTTGACGGCGACGGCCGGCCGGATCTTTTTTTCGCGGGCGGACCGGGAAAGAACAAATTGCTCCGTCAGACGGCACCGATGAAGTTCGATGACGTCACCGCTAAGGCCGGGGTGGACGGAGGAGACGCGTGGGGCACCGGTTGCACGCTCGCCGACGTGAATGGCGACGGGCGGCTGGACATTTTCGTCTGCAATTACCTGACGCCCAACCAGCTTTTCCTGAACAACGGCGACGGCACGTTCTCGGACAAAGCGAAGGAGTTCCATCTCGACATGGCCGATGCCAGCCACACGCCGACTTTCTGCGACTACGACGGCGACGGTCACCTCGATCTTTATATCTTAACCAACCGCTGGTACCGCCCCGGCGGACTCGGGTTTCCTGAAGAGCAGACCATCGAAGCCGGTCCGGGAGGCAAGCCCACCATCATGGCGAAATGGGAGAAGTTTTACGACGCCGTGCAGACGAGCGACACCGGGTTCGACACCCGCGTCGTTGGCCGGCCCGACTACCTGATGCACAACAACGGAGACGGCACGTTCACCGACGTCACGAAGAAGGCCGGCATCACCCACCGCGGGCACGGGCTGTCCGCCACCTGGTTCGACTGGGACGGCGACCACCGCCCGGATCTGTGGATCGGCAATGACTTCGACGACGCCGATTACCTCTATCGCAACAAGGGCGACGGCACATTTGCCGACGTCACGCTCCAGTCGGTGACTTCCACCACCTGGTTCTCCATGGGGGCGGATTTTGGCGATGTGGACGGCGACGCATGGCCCGATTTTTTCATCGCCGACATGGCGGGGTCCAATCACTTCAAACAAAAAACCGCGATGGGCAATATGGGCGGCATGACATGGTTCATGGAACACGCCAATCCGGCCCAGTTGATGCGAAACTGCCTGTTCATCAACGCGCAGAACGGGCGGTTCATGGAATCCGGCTTCCTCTCAGGACTGGCGAGGACGAACTGGACATGGGCTGTGCGCCTCGCCGATTTCGACAACGACGGTCGCAACGACGTCTATATCCAGTCGGGCATGGCGCGGAACTTCAACGAGAAGGACGATCCGACGGTTCTGGAAAAAGACCCCACCAAATCCCAATGGGACCGTTATGAAAAACTGCCGCCGATGAAGGAACCATGCCTGTCGTTCCGCAATGACGGCGGGCTCAAATTCACCGACACCTCAAAGGCATGGGGCCTCGACTACCTCGGCATGAGCTACGGCTGCGCGCTCGGCGATCTTGATGGCGACGGCGACATGGACATTGTCAGCGTCAGGCTCGATGAACCGGCGGCCATTCTGCGAAACAACAGCCAGTCGGGGCACCGCGTGGTTTTCCAGTTCCGCGGCGCAGGAGGGAACTCGCACGGCCTGGGCACGCAGGTGCGTCTGACAACATCCGCAGGCGTTCAGGTGCGCGAGCTAACACCCACCCGCGGTTATCTGGGTCAGGATGAGCCGGCAGCAGTGTTCGGTCTCGGCGAAGCGAAGACCATTGCGAAGGTCGAGATTACCTGGCGCGATGGCAAATTCCAGACTCTCGAAAACCTCGCGGCGGACCAAAAGTTCACCATCACCGAAGCGAAGGATGCCGCGCCGATTCCCCCGCCCGCCGCCCCGTCCGCGCCTC
>JANOZA010000104.1:0-6831 GCA_031429155.1 Verrucomicrobiota bacterium
CTCCAGCACCCGGAGCAAGCACACGCTCACCATCACGGATAACGCCGCGGCCAATCCCCTGCCCCGCATCGGCTTCCTCGTCAGCGCCACCACGCGACTGGAAACCGACGGCACCGAGCCCATGCTCATCGCCGCGCTGGACCTGCCATCCGCCACTGCCGCCGCGGTGAACTTCACCGTCACCGGTACCGCCACTGCCGGCGCAGATTACACACTGGCCAGCGGCACGCTCAACTTCGCCGCCGGCGAAACCTTCAAGCGCCTCCCGCTCGTCCTGCTGCCCGACGGCACTGCGGAAGGCGCGGAAACGATCATCGTCACGCTCTCCGCGCCCACTGGTTCCACGCTCGGCACCATCCTCACGCACACTGTCACCATCACGGACGACAACGCGCCGGTCATCGCCGTCTCCGCCTCCACACCGGAGTGCATCGAAGACAGCAGCAGCGGACTCTTCACCCTCTCCCGCATCGGCGGCGCCAGCAATCTGGCCATCACCGTGAACTACGCGCTCAGCGGCACCGGCGTCAGCGGCACGGATTTCACGCCGCTCTCCGGCAGCGTGCTTCTCCCGGCCAATGCGGCCTCAGTGAGCATTCCCGTCACTCCCATCGCCGACACCACGCAGGAGCCGGACAAGACTGTCATCCTCACGCTGACGGCGAATCCCAACTACGAACTCGGGCTCAGCAGCGAGGCCACCGTCACCATTCTCGACGACGACGCGCCGCCCATGGTGACACTGCTCGCGCCCGCCACGGCCAGCGTTTCCATTCCGTCCGGAGTCGGACTCATGGCACAGGTGGAAGCCACCCGCGAGACACCCACTGGCACCGCTCATCCGCCCGTGGCGTGGAGCCAGGTCAGCGGCCCGGGCACGGCCACTTTTGAAAGTCCGGCCAACCGCCTGACCGGTGTCACCTTCTCTGCCAACGGCACCTACGTCCTCCGCGCCAGCGCGACGCACGGTGTCACCGTGGACAGCGACATCAGCGTCACCGTCGGTGCCGCCTCGGCCAGCGGGCAGGACATCGGCACCACCACCGCCGCGGGATCCTTTAGCTTTGCCGCCGGCTCCTACAACCTGAGCGGTGCCGGCAGCGGCCTCAGCAGCACTGGCACAGCAGACGGCTTTTACTTCGTCTCCTCCCCCCGCACCGGCGACTTCGATCTGAAATGCCGCATCGCCAGCATGACCAACCCTGGCGCCAACACTGGCTCCTGCCGCTTCGGCATCATGGTCCGTGCGGACGCCTCCCCCGGCGCGCCTTATGCCATGTCACTTCACAAGGCCATCGGCTCGCACGCCTTCAACTACCGGCTCACTCCCGACGTCGCGACCGCCGCCAGCCAGGGCACCACCAACTACACATTCCCCCGCTGGGTCCGCCTGGTCCGCAGCGGCAATGACTTCTCCTCCTATTACGGTTCCGACGGCACCACCTGGACCCAACGCGGCACCACGCAGAGCATTCCAAATATGGGCTCGTCCCCGCTCGTGGGACTCGCCATCACCAGCGCCGTCCCCGCCACCGCCAGCACCGCTGTCTTTGATTCGCTGAACTTCACCATCGCCGGCAATGTCGGACCATTCGTAGATGCCGGCGCCCCTTTGTCCGGCCCTGGACCATTCAACATCAACGCCACCGTCACCGACGACGGCCAGCCCGTGCCCGCCACACTCACCACGCAATGGGGGCTCCGCAGCGGCCCCGGCACGGCCACTTTCGGAAACGGCGGCCTCGTGGACACCAGCGTCAGCTTCTCTGCCTCTGGTCTTTATACCCTGCGCCTCACCGCCACAGACGGTCAGGTCACGACCTACGACGACACCACCGCAAACTACACCGGTTCGCCGATCGAGACTTGGCGCACTGCGAAATTCGGAGCCAATGCCGGCAACCCCACCATCGCCGGCAACCTCGCCGACGACGAAAAGGACGGTGCACAAAACCTCGTCGAGTACGCTCTCAACCTCGACCCGTTCGCCTCTTCACAAGCCCAGCTCCCCACCGCCATCATGGATGCCACAACGATCCAACTCACCTGGCGCAAAAACAAAGCCGCCACGGACATCACCATCCAGGTGCAAACCTCCACCGACGCTGTGAACTGGAACACCGTCACGCCTTCCAACTTCATCCAGAGCGACGACGGCCAAACGCAGGTTATCGTCAGCACCGTCCCGCGCACGGGGAACAGAATGCTCATCCGCCTGCTCGTGCTGCCGCCACCTTGACGGTGAATTGAGCTGAGGAACGAACTGCTCATCGGAAGCTCCGACGGCAGATGACGATCACTTGGCGGCGTAGCTCTCTACGCTGTCACAGGTGCAGACGAGGTTCTTATCGCCATAGACATTGTCCACGCGGCCCACAGGCGGCCAGTATTTGTGAACGCGTGTGTGCTTGTCCGGAAATGCAGCGGACTCGCGAGAGTACGGCCGCGACCAATCGCCAGCGAGAAGGCAGGCTGCGGTGTGCGGCGCGTGGTGGAGGACGTTGCTGTCACGGTCAGCCTGGCCGTTTTGCACGGCGAGGATTTCCGCGTGGATGCCGAGCATGGCGTCGCAGAAGCGGTCGAGTTCCGTGCGGCTTTCGCTTTCTGTGGGCTCGATCATGAGTGTGCCCGCGACAGGCCAGCTCATCGTCGGGGCGTGGTAGCCGTAATCAATGAGCCGCTTGGCGACATCTTCGACGCTGACGCCGGCGGTGTCTTTGAAAGGGCGCACATCAATGATGCACTCGTGAGCGACGGTGCCGTTACGGCCCTTGTAGAGCACAGGAAAAGCGGGGGCGAGCCGGCAGGCGATGTAGTTGGCGTTGAGGATGGCGAGCTTGGTCGCTTCTGTCAGGCCGTCCGGGCCCATCATGCGGATGTACATCCACGGGATCGTGTTGATGCTGGCGCTGCCGTGAGGCGCGCTGACGACACTGCCCACGCTGCCGCGACCGGGAATGAACGGCGCGAGGTGCGCTGCGACACAGACCGGTCCCACTCCAGGGCCGCCACCGCCGTGCGGGATGCAAAATGTCTTGTGGAGATTGAGGTGGCAGACATCCGCGCCAATCAGCCCCGGGCTGGTGAGACCAACCTGCGCATTCATGTTCGCTCCGTCCATATAAACCTGGCCACCATGCTGGTGGATGACGTTGCAGATGTCGCGAATGGTTTCCTCAAAGACGCCATGCGTGGACGGATAGGTAATCATGAGCGCGGCAAGATTCGCCGCGTGCTCAGTGGCCTGCGCAGTGAGGTCGGTGACATCAATGTTTCCATCGGCGTCGCACTTCACCGGCACCACTTTCATGCCGGCCATGACGGCGCTGGCTGGATTCGTGCCGTGTGCGCTGACGGGAATGAGGCAAATGTCGCGGTGCGCTTCATCGCGGCTGCGGTGCCAGGCGCGGATGGCGAGCAGGCCGGCGTATTCGCCCTGACTGCCCGCATTCGGAGCTACGGAGGAGGCGGCGAATCCGGTAATTTCAGAGAGCCATTCCTCCAACTGAGCAATCATCGCATCGGTGCCGCGCGTTTGCTCAGCGGGAGCGAAGGGGTGCATGGCCGAAACCTCCGGCCATGACAGTGGCATCATGACTGAGGCCGCATTGAGCTTCATGGTGCAGGAGCCCAGCGGGATCATGGTGTCACAGAGCGTCAGATCTTTGGCGGCGAGCCGGTGGAGGTAGCGGAGCAGTTCGTGCTCGGTGTGGTAGCGGTGGAAGACTTCCTGATGAAGGAACGAAGACGTGCGGAGGAGAGGGAGTTTGGAATTGAGAGCTGAGACTTGGGAGATGCCGAAGAGCTTAGCCAGCAGGCTGATGTCTTCGGCGGTGGTGAGTTCGTCGCAGGTGATGGCGATATGGTCGGCGTCCACTTCACGGAGGTTGTGACCGTTTTGCTGAGCATCTGCGAGGATGCAGGCTGCCTGGCCGGGCACATGGACGGTAAGGGTGTCGAAAAAGGTGGCATTCGCTTCCCAACCTTCGGAGGCGAGAGACTGGGCGAGGGCGGCAGTGTGGCCATGCACGCGCTGCGCAATCCTCTTCAGCCCCTCCGGGCCGTGCCAGACGGCATACATTCCCGCCATGACGGCGAGCAGCACCTGAGCGGTGCAGATGTTGCTGGTGGCCTTGTCGCGGCGGATGTGCTGCTCTCGGGTTTGCAGACTGAGGCGCATGGCCGGATTGCCGTAGCTGTCCACGC
Organism: Verrucomicrobiota bacterium; assembly: GCA_031429155.1. Lineage (GTDB taxonomy): Bacteria > Verrucomicrobiota > Verrucomicrobiia > Verrucomicrobiales > V1-33 > V1-33. Next base: position 4,207 of record JANOZA010000104.1, read on the forward strand.
TGACCCCGATGAGACGACCGGGGAGTTTGCGTTTCAGTTCATCCTTCACCGCCATATAGGCTGCGTGCGGTCCTCCACAGCCCATGGGAACGCCGAACCGCTGAGTGCTGCCGACGGCGACATCTGCACCCATTTCACCCGGCGGCATGAGAAGGGTGAGCGCGAGGATGTCGGCGATCATGATGACCTGAGCGCCGTTCTTGTGAAATTCCTCGATATAAGGACGCCAGTCGGTGATGCTGCCGTCGCCGGCTGGGTATTGCAGTACGACTGCAAAGACGCCGTCTTCCGGCAGAAAGTGGATTCCTTCCCCTCGCGCCACGACGACCGTCACCCCGACGACTTCGCAGCGCGTCCGGATGACTTCCAGAGTCTGCGGGAACACGCGGTCATCCACGACGATGCGGCGGGCTTTCGGGTTCTTCGACGCGCCGTGGCAAAGCGTCACCGCTTCGGCGGCAGCAGTGCCTTCGTCCAGCAGCGAAGCATTCGCCACGGGGAGCGCAGTGAGTTCCGTGACCATCGTCTGGAAATTGAGCAGCGCCTCCAGCCGGCCCTGGCTGATCTCTGCCTGATAAGGCGTGTAGGCTGTGTACCAGCCTGGATTCTCCAAAATATTCCGCTGAATGACCGGCGGCGTCACCGTGCCGTGATAGCCCAGGCCGATGAAGGATTTCATCACCCGGTTTTGGCTGAGCAACTTCCGGAGTTCCGCGAGGGCTTCCTGTTCACCGGCGGCCGCGGGCAATTTCAAAGGCTCCACCGCTCGAATGGTGGCGGGCACCGTGGCATCCACGAGGGCATCCAGGCTGTCGAATCCGCAAACAGCGGCCATTTGTGAAATCGCGGCGCATTCAGAGCCGAGGTGCCGGCTGGCGTAGGAGGAGGAACTCATGGCGGCTGTGGTAAGCAGCAGGCCATTTCCGGTAAAGGGGATTCTCTGAGCCGTTGGTTCTTCAGAATTTGAGGCGCATCGAAAAAAGTGCCCCACATCCGGATTCGCGTAGTGCAGTAAAATGTCGCCGCGCCGCAACTACTGTGGAGCGACGGTCGCCACGACGGTGACTATCCCCCACTCAAACAACACCCAAACCCCAACCACCATGAAATTGATCCTCCTCTCCCTCCTGCTCGCACCAGCGCTGGTTTTCGCCGCAGACGAAGCCAAACCGAAGAAGCCAGGCAAGGGCGGCGACAAGCCGAAGCCTGAGCCAGAAGCCGTCTTCAAGAAACTCGACACCAATACAGATGCCGCTCTGTCCCTTGATGAATTCAAAGCCAGCCCTCGCGCGAAAAAAGACCCGGCCAAAGCGGAAGAGATGTTCAAGAAATTGGACAAAGACAGCGACGGCAAGGTAACGCTCGAAGAGTTCAAAACTCCTCCGCCGAAAAAAGGCGGCGACTCGAAGCCTGATGCAGCGAAACCCGATGCACCGAAGGTCGAGGCCCCGAAGACCGACGCTCCAAAGTAGGACGCGCCAAAGTAGGACGCGCCACTTTTCAAAAATTCAATGGACAGCGCCGCTCCCGGTCACGGGAGCGGCGCTTATTGTTACATCGTCAGGGTTGCAGCGGGACAGGAGCCGGGCTTACCGTTTGAGCATCATGAGTGAGCGTATCCCCCTTTATTCCGTCAGACCGAATGACACCGTCGAGGTGCAGCGTGCGCTGCGCATTTGTCTGTGCGGGATGCGTTCGCCTGCGGCGCTTGCTTGTGGAGCAGGGAGCTTTTCTGCATGGGCGCAGGGAGAGTTTATGCGTGTGATCGCACCGCATGTCATTCGTGTCCACGCCATGGCCCTCGCGGGTGATGCCAAAGGCGTTGCCGCAGCGGATGCAGCACTGGCATTGCGGGAAGCGAGCGCCACAGCAGGCCGGGCCTTGCTGGCAACACGATCCGGCGCGCGTCCGCTGCCGGTCTTGAGAAAGTTCGCCGCCGCCGTGGAGGAGGGATCAGCGAACGGGCACTTTGCGACAGTCATGGCGCTGCACGGCGTGGATTTCAGCATCGCCCTGCTGCCGCTGCTCCAGTGTGTGCTCTACTGTGAATGGCGCGTCGCTCAGCCGGTGGATGCCCCAGGGGAACTCGGCGACTTTTTCCGCTGCTCTGGCAGCTTGCTTCCTTTACTGGCTTCCCTTCTTTTCCCTCATGCTCAAGACTCCGCCATCCCGGCCGCCAGCATGTTCTAATCTGCCGATGGTCATCACCTCTGCGACCTCTCCTCCGGAGACGGACACCGAGACGATTGTGCTGCCGGAAGAGGAAATTGACGACACGCTCGATCAGCCCTGGCATGTCATCGTCTATGATGATCCGGTGAATCTAATGAGCTACGTTACCATGGTCATCCAGCGCGTCTTCGGCTACCCGCCGGGCACGGCGGAGCGGATGATGCTGGAGGTTCACCAAAAAGGAAAATCCGTGGTCTGGACCGGCACGAGGGAACGCGCCGAGCACTATGTGCAGCAACTCCAGTCCTATCAGTTGCTCGCCGCGATGAAAAAGGCCGGCTGACATTGCAATATGAGACTCACCCGGACACTCGATGGCGCTGTACACGTCTCCCAAATCAATGAATGGGAATTGCGCACCCTTCGCAGCCTGCCGGGCATCGCCGATCCCGG
>JANOZA010000105.1:0-10957 GCA_031429155.1 Verrucomicrobiota bacterium
CGCCATGGAAGCCGGGCTCCCCGCGGACTTCCGGCTCACCATTACCAACTCCGGCAAGGTGGCACTCCGCGATCCCATCGTTATAGACCTGCTCCCCTCGCCCGGAGACACCGGCGCAGTGGACCTCACTCCCCGTGGCAGCGCATGGAGGCCGTTCCTCGCGGGCTCCGCCTCCGCCCCGACCGGCTTCCGGACCTTGTACAGCCTCGCGCAGAATCCAAAACGACCGGAAGTCCTGACGCCTGACCCCGCCGGCAGCGTGGCCCCTGCCTGGTTCGCGCTGCCCGCTAATCCGGGCACCGTTCGCTCACTCAAATTTGACGGCACCGGCCTCACTCTCGCCCCCGGTGCCAGCTTCACTTTGATGTGGACCATGTCCATTCCCTGGGACGCAGCCCCCCTCACCAGGGCGTGGAACTCCGCGGGCGTCGCCCTCGTCCGGACCGATACCGGCACACGCATGGCCCCTTCCGAAACTCCCCGCGCCAGCATCCAGGTCCTCCCTCCCACCGGACAGCTCTATGGCGACAAAGTCTGGAACGACAGCAATAACGATGGACTCCAATCCGCGGGCGAAGCTGGCCTCAACGGCGTCCGCGTCGAACTCTACCGCGACAACGGCGACGGCATCTCCGATCCCTTCACGGACACCTTCGTTGACAACACTTACACCGCCGACATCAGCGGGCAGCCGGGCAGCTATCGTTTCGGCCATTTTCCGGCCGGCAGCTACTTCGCCTTTTTTGCGCCCTCGGATAAGTGGAACTTTGCGGCCTCCGACACGGGCATAAATGACACCCTGGACTCCGACGCTTACGTTATCGTCCGGGGCGGACGCCGCTCCGGTCTCATGCCCGTCACGACCATTGATCCCGGTGAGCAGGATCTGACCTGGGATGCCGGACTCAAAGACCAGTCTGGTGCTGCTGCGGTCTGGGCCATCGCCAACACCGCCGGCGGGAGCATGGTCCTCGGCGGACGATTCACCAAATCCCATGGCGTGCCGCGCAGGAACATCACCCTCGTCAACGCCGCGGGCGCAGTGGACTCCACCTTCAATCCCGGCACCGGATTTGACGACACCGTCCGCTCCCTAGCCATCCGCAGTGATGGCATGATCTGGGCCGGCGGCTCCTTCAGTTCCTACAATGGCAACCCCACCGCCGGCATCGCGCTTCTTTCCCCCACGGGCGCATGGGACTCCCGCCCGGCTCAGCCGGACACCACATTCGTCAATTGGGTCGGCACCAGCGGCTCGTCCATGTTCCTCGCCGGCAAGTTCAGCCGCGTCGGAGGAATCCCATGCGGAAACGTGGCCAAACTCAAACCCGATGGCTCCGTGGACACCACCTTCAATTCAGGCACCGGCGCCAGCGGGCCCATTTATGACGGCGCCGTCCTCCCTAATGGTGATATCCTCCTCGCTGGAGCCTTCCGTTCCTTCAACGGCAGCCCCACTGCCGGCATCGTCCGCCTCAAATCCAATGGAATCCACGACACTTCCTTCAATCCAGGTGTCGCCATTGATGGTGAAATCTTCTCCATCCGTCCCATTGAAGATGGACGCATCGCCCTCACTGGCAGCTTCCATTCCTTCAATGGCATCGCCTGCAATGGAGCCATCCGTCTGTCGAAGAACGGTCAGGTGGACACCACCATGCAGAGATCAGGACTCAACGTCCGCAGCATCAACTCATCCAATTGACCGGCCTTGCCTGTGGCGAAGGGGCGGGAAAATGCTGCGGGGAGCGCAGATGCATTGACCTCAGGCCGGAGTGGTGGCACACGCGCGGCGAATGCTCCGGGACCGGGCGGAAGACAGCGTCAGATCGCAATCTGGAATGACACTGCGTTTGGCCGGATCAATGTTACATAGCGTTGAAATGATCCGGGAAAACCGGTCGCGATGTGACTTGGACACGCGAGGGGCACATTGCGCAATGTGCGCAGCCATGCTTTCCGGCCCGGATGTTCCCGGGTGACGAAATCTCCCTTCGGGGGTGAAAAAGGAGTGCTGGAAAGTGCCCGCGCGAATCAATGCCGGAGGCAGAGGTCCGCAGAGGCGGTCCATGAGTAAGAGGTGCTCGTGGTTGAGCGCAAGATCACGGAGATCGTCGGCTCCCTTTTGCTTCTTCCAGACGCGGGCGAGGCGTTCAGATTCGCTGCGCGGCGGGCGCTGACTTTCCTTTTCCTGGCAATGCTGCCAGAGGGTGGCGAAGCTGCCGTCGAGCGGCACATCGGCGAGGTTTTCCGCGGCCCACACGGTGCCAAACCTCCCGCGGCCCAGTTCCTTCTCCAGCCGATACTTACCGGCGATGACCGTGCCGGGCGAGTATTGCTCGGCAGCCTCCTCAGCCCGATCGGCGGCCTCGGCGGCGAGCAGTGGTTCATCGGGGGAGTCTTCGTCGTCATCGAAATGGAACTCCTTGTATTTCGTTGCAGCGATGGCCCGGGGATTGAAGAGCAATTCGCCGGTGAGCATTTCAAAAACCGTGCAGCCGAGCGACCAGTGATCAATGGCCGGAGTGAGCGGCGCTCCAAGAAGCACCTCCGGCGGCGTGTATTCACGGGTGCAAAGCGAGGTGCCGGTGGCGAGTTCACGCTCCGCATTCCCAAGATCCGCCAGCCTCGCAATACCGGTGCGGCGGTCATAAAGGATATTGTCGGGCTTGAGATCGGTATGGGAGAATCCGGCCCCATGCAGATGAGCCAGAGCATCAAGCATCTGGCGGGTGACTGCGAGAGTCTGCGCGGGCGTCAGGAGGCGGGTGTTGATCTCATCGTCGAGCGAACGACCGTGCTTTTCGTAAGCCATGCAGACGTGGCCATCATAGAGAAATGCCTCCAGCAGTCCGGCTATGGAACCGCACGGCCCGGTGCGCTGCACCGCCTTATGGATACCGACCTCATTGATGGCGGAACGCGGCGAGCGGCGGCGGGTAATTTTCAGTGCGATGCTCATTCCGTCTGCGAGAAGGCTTTGCGGATTTCATTGAACACCCGGCCGATGAGACGCATGTCCTCCGTGACGATGCTGGCCTCTCCCGTCATCTCCTGCTTAAACGGCACTGCTTTTCCGTAGCTGCTGATGAGTGGATAGTCCAGATCCACGAGCACAAGGTTCGCACTGTCCCTGGCCACGAGTGAAACGGACTGCACGCGCCCGGTGACGAGCCCGAACTCCTTGTAGGGAAAATCCTGGAGCTTCACCCGCACGGTCTGGCCTTTGGTGATTTTTCCGGCTCCGCTCTGCTTTACACTCATGCGACCAATGAGCTTCGTAGTCTCCGGCACGATGAGAAAGACATGCTGTCCCGCGGTCACATACTGCTGGTCGCTCCAGAAGTCGTGAAAGGCGACGGTGCCGTCCGCCGGGGCGCGAAGAACGTAGTCGGCCTGCCAGATGTCCAACTGCGAGCGCAGCGTATTCAGACTCTCGCGCAGCTTCTCGCGGGAGAGGCGCAGGGCTTCGCTGCGCTGGTGGCGGATCTCAGCGGCTTCCTTTTCCAGGGTAGCGAGCGCAATTTTTTCTTCAGCAAGACTCTTGCGCGCCATCTCGCGGACACGCTCACCGGCTATGAACTGCTGTTCGGCGTCCTGGAGTTGCGCTGTGCTGATGGAGTCGCGCTCATGCAGCGCCTTCATTCGCGCGAACTTCTCCGCCTCCAGAGTCCGTTCGCGCTCGGCGAGTTTCACCTGCGTCTCCATTCCGGTAATCTGCGTTCCTTTCTGCTTAGCCTGGCCGCTGAGCAGTTCGCCGGTTTTTTTAGCATAGTCGTCGGCGAGGATGTCGTGGTATGAAGTCCACGCGCCGACAAAGGCCGTGTAGGCTGGTTGTAACTCCCCGAGAGTGTCGAGCGACTCGAATTTCCGCCGGGGCAAAGCACCGTCGCCCGTGATTTGCGCTGCGAGCTGTGCCAGGTCCGGAGCGAGCGCGAGGACGACCCCGGCATCGGCCGGACTGCGCACGATCGCAAGAATATCATCCTTCTTCACCGCCTGTTTTTCAGCCACACGCAAACTGGCGAGGTGCCCGCTCTGGCGTGCCACCACCTCCACAACCGGAGTGGTGCCGGTCAGCGTCATGCGGGCTTCGATCATATCCGGGTAGTGAATGAACCAGCCCAGCAGGAACAGAACAAGAACACCCCCAAAGAGCAGACCGGTGCCGGAACGCAGCAACCATGAAGGCGGGCGATACATGATTTCGCGGACTTCATCGCTCCACTCAGCCTGGGCAGGCAGCGGGAGCGCGAGTGCCCCGGCCGGCTGACGGGCCGGAGCCTGCGACTCCGCGTTCGGGCGGGTAGCGGGAGATGCTCCCCGGCCGTTCAATTGCACCCAGGGTGGCAAGTCATCGGCACCGGAGGGCTGACGGGGTTCCGGCGGAGCCGATACCGGGTTGCTAGGCGACGGCGAGGGCATGTTCGTTCTCCAGTTCGAGTTGGTTGCGGACGAGGTTAAAGTAAGCCCCTCCGCGGGCGACGAGTTCATCATGGCGTCCGGTTTCCACAATCTTGCCGCCATGCACCACGACGATTTGATCGGCATCGCGCACGGTGCTCAGCCGGTGGGCAATAACGACAACCGTGCGGCCCTGCACGTATTGTCGCAGATGGGCGAGGATGGCACTCTCATTGTTGGCATCGAGCGCGCTGGTAGCTTCGTCGAGGAAGAGGAATTCCGGATTCCGGTAGAGGGCGCGGGCGATGAGAATTCGCTGCTTTTGTCCGCCGGAAAGCCCCTGCCCGTCCGCGCCGACGCGCGTATCGAGTCCGTTGGGCAGCGTATCCATCATCTCGCGCAGACTTGCGAGCCACACGGCGGCCTGCAGGCGGACCTGATCGATTTTCCCACGGCCGGGAGCGATATTGCGGGCGATGGAGGCGGAGAAGATTACCCCGTCCTGCATCACAGATCCGCAGCGCGTCCGCCAGGTGTCAGCGTCGAAAGTGGTGAGAGGAAGATGCCCAAGGTAGATACCGCCCCCGGCAGGCTTGTAGAGGCCGAGCAGCAGTTTCAGCAGCGTCGTCTTCCCGCTGCCGCTGCTGCCGACGATGGCAGTGACTTTTCCCTCGGGGATGACAAGATTGATGCCTGACAGAACCTCCGGATTCCCCGCACCGGGATAGCGGAACGACAACTGGTGGAGCGTGATCTGCCGCGAAGCCGGAAACGGCACGCTGGCCGGCGCCGATGCGAGTTCGTCACCGTCGTCCTTCTGTGAGTAGATTTCCTGCATCCGCTCCAGACTCAGGCGCGCATCCTGCGCGCTGTGCATGAAATCAATAAGACGGGTGATCGGCGAGTTGAGCTGCCCGACGATGTAGGTGGTCGCGAGCATCATGCCGAGAGTCATCTCGCCGGCGATGACGGCGCTGGCGGCGATGAAGCTGATGAGGACATTCCGCAGATTATTAACGAAGAAGGTGCCGATGCGCTGCATTTGCTTCAGCGCGAGGCTGCGGCTTTCCAGCCGGTAATTGCGCACTCCGAGTTCCTCCCAGTCCCATCGTTTGTCGCGCTGGATGCCCTGCGTCTTTATTTCCTGCATGGAACTGACGATCTCGAACAGCGTGTCCCGCTCCTTCGCGTCGAGGGCAAAACGCTTATAGTCGAGCATCCGGCGCTTCTTCAGGAAAAGGCACAACCAGCCAATCGAGAGCGAAGTCATGACGAGGAAGACGCCGAGGATTTTCCAACTGTAGAGCGCGAGCACTGCCCCGAAGACCACGAATGTCAGCAGCGAGAAGATGATGTCGAGTGACGACGACATCAGGAAGCTCTTCACCCGGCGGTGATCACTGATGCGCTGCATGATGTCCCCGGCAGTGCGACTGTCAAAGAACGGCAGCGGCAGACGCAGCAGCTTGTGCAGGAAATCCGCGATCATCGAGATGCTGATCCGCGAGCCAATGTGGAGCAGCAGCCAGCTCCGGATCATGTCAGCAGCGGTTTGGCTGACTGACAGGACCAACTGGGCGGCAAGCAGGACGTAGATAAATTTGAGATCGAGATTGCCGATGCCGTAGTCCACCACTGCCTGGGAGAGGAACGGAAGCACCAGTTCCAGCATGAGACCGACGATCATGCCGATGACGAGCTGGATGAGCAGACGGCGATGAGGTTTCAGGTAGGAATAGAAGAAAAGTAGACCTCGACGGGTATCGTCTGTATCAAGCTGTCCGGTAACGGCGCGATGCTGGACATCAGGAGTGGCTTCCAGCAGAAGGAAAATGCCGGGCGTCGCCGGAGTCTCGGGTCCGCCAGCGATGCTGGTGCCGGCGATGAATTCCTCGTGCGTATAATCTACAAGTCCGTGAGCAGGATCAGCGACCCGGACTTTGCTGCGGGTGATTTCGTACACGACGACGAAGTGATCGTGCTGCCAGTGAGCGAGACAGGGGAGCGGGGCTTCCGTTTTCAGCCGCTCGAACGGCAACCGGACAGCAAGCGACCTGAACCCAATCTTCTCCGCGGCTTCAGAGATTCCGAGGAGAGACACGCCTCCCTTGCCGATGTGGCAGAGATCACGAATCCACGCCTGCGAAAACTGGCGTCCGTGGTGTGCACAGACCATACGGAGGCAAGCCGGACCGCAGTCCATGCCATCAAGTTGGGCGTGGAAGGGGAACTTCTTCATTCAATACTAAAGCGAGAGGCCATGGCGCTGCACGATAGTGCCGTCGAGTTGGGTCAGTGCCGACCATCCGGCAAACAGACCAAGGCGCGCCTGCTGTTCACGAACTTCTGCGGCCTGCAGTTCCTCCTCGGACTCACGAAGGTCACGCACGGTGACGAGGCCGTCTTTTTGGCGGAGCATTTGTTCGTCCCATTTCTGGCGGCTTGCGCTGGCCGTTTGAATGGCGGCACTCAGTTGGGCGCGGCCGGCATCAATGCCGCGGCAGAGTTCGTAAATACGCTGCTTGAGTCGCTCCGTAGCCTGCTCCTGAGCGGCGGTGCTCCGCTCGAGTTCGGCTTTCGCAACTGCGAGCTGCGCCTTCTCCGCCCGCATGGCCCAGGGGACGTTGACCCGCACCAGGGCAACTCCTTCCCAGTCGCTGCTGCCGGCACTGTCATCGGCCGAGGCTGCGCTGAGTTCGGCATCCAACCGGGGCAGGGCTCTGTTCCTGGCGCGGAGGAGTTCCACTTCTTTACGCTGGACTTCATTCACCAGCAAAATGGCGGAGGGTGCGGTGCTCATGGCACGCGCAAACGACTGGCTGCCCTTCGGGTCTTCTGACGGCAGCGCCTTCTCCGAAAGCCCGGCAAAAGTGACTTCCGGCAGTTTATCACCCAACGGCGCACCGACCACCAGCCACAGGTCGCCGATCCGGTCTTTGGCGGTCTTGTGGGCTGTTACGACCCGCTCCTGCGCGGACGAAAAGGCCGTCTCTGCTTCGAGAATATCAATTCGCGAGGCTCCGCCCGCTTTGTGACGGACTTTCACGTCTGCGAGCAGTTTCTGGGCGCGACCAAGGCTTTCGCGCTGACTTTTCTCCACCATTCCGGCTACCGCAGCCGCGTAGTATGCCGTCTCGGCGGCTCGCAGTGTTTCGAGAATTTCCGCTGTGACTGTCGCACTGGCCTGATCCCGAAGGAGTTCGCTCAATTTGATTCCGGCGAGATTGGCCCTGCGCCCGCCGCCCCGAAGCAGAGGCTGGCGAAGGGTGCCCGCAAAATTCGAGGTAGTCCCATCAATGTAGTCATCGCGGAAATCCCCGGTTCGGGTAGCTACTTCCCCCCCCTCAAGCTCAATCTCGGTGCCGGCAGTGAACTTTTTCATCACCCCGGCGGAGCCATTTACACCACTCCATCCGCTGTCCGGATCGCGGTCTGTCCGTACATTCCCGTAAAACTGTGGATCGAACTCCGCTTTTTGCACTTCCACCACTGCCTGCGACGCCCTTGCCAACGCAAGGGACTGGCGGACTGAAAAATTCCTTTCGATCGCATAATCAACACACTCCTGGAGGCCGAGTCTCCCTGTTGTAGATAACCGGGGAGCAACTGGCGTTGAGTTGGGCGGTGCGGACTCGGCCTGACTCTGGCTCGAAACTGGGACGGCCACCTTCTCGCGCCTCCGCCACTCGGGAGACAGCGCGCAACCCGGCAACAGCATAGCGATCAACCAGATATGGTTGCAGAGCTTTTTGGAACAGGCGGCTGTATTCATAGGAGTTATAAATAATACAATTGCACTATTTATAAGAAGTTCAATCCTATTTTGAACCAAACTTCCCTTCTGGATACCTCCAGCCAAAAAAGAGGAGGAGGGGCACTAGGCCCCTCCCCCAAGTCAAACTGATACCGGCGAGGTAATCTCCGGGATCGTCTTCTACTTTACCATTTGCAAGGCGGCGGCACCGAGCATGCGTTGCTCCGGGACTTGCTCTTGCTGGACTTCGACTTGCTGCTCTTGCTCTTGGCAGACTTGCACTTCGACTTCTTGCTCTTGGATTTCGACTTCTTTTTGCAAGCCTTTCCGCCGGTGATCATGGCGGGAGCGTTGATGGCGTCTTGAGCGAACTGATCTAGGATGCTGATTTTGTTCATGGTACTTACGTGTTGTTTTGGGTTGTGTGAATGGTATCTAAAATGCGAATCATCTCAGAACCGCGTCTATATTACAACAATTCAAGAACTGATCAAGTAAATTCCCAAAATTATATTGATCACCAACAATTGGTTTGGTTTTATGGGCTATCCATATTACTCAACAATACCAGCCTGAAGCGCATAACCAACACTGTCATGATGATCGTAACAGCTTGATCCACATGGCTTAAGGGATCGCTCAGAAATCAAAACCAAGCCGTTGATTTTCCATAGTTGAGATTAGAAAATTGGATAGGTTTGAGCGCGGCACCGCTACGTTTGCGGGTGCCGCACCCCCCAAGTGACGGCGGTTTTCTTACGGGACGGTGGGCAGAAAGGCCTGCGGCGGCTGTGAACCGCGAGGGTGGCTCTATGGTTCTCCCGTGGGCACTTTCGGGCCCCTCACTCCCAATCCAGCCCTTCCGCCGCGAGTTCCTTGCGCAGAGCGGGAAGATTCCAGACCTGCACCTGCTCGTTCACCAGGGCTGCGGCCAGCAGCGAGCCGTCCGGGCTGAAACAGACAGCTCCCGTCATGGCTGGCTCTGGCGGAATGAGCGTCGCGATACGTTCGCCGGTGGCAGGATTGATGAGCCAGATGTCCCAGTGTGGACCCATGGCCGCGAGGAGCCGTCCATCGGGGCTAAAGGCGGTGAGGTAGCCCAGAGATCCGGAGGGGCGCGCAATCCGATGACGCAGCGTTCTCGTGGTGACATCCCAGAGGCTCACATTCCCGATGCTCTGCACTGCGAGTGTGCGGCTGTCGGGACTGAAGGCGCAAGCGGCTCCTTCCTGCACGACCTTTTCAAGGTAAGACCGAGCGTCCATGATTTCGGGCGTCGCGTCCGTCTGGAAGAGAAGGGGAAGACAGGGGCCACTTCCGCCGATGGCGAGCCATGCGCCGTCCGGGCTGATCTCCGGGGTCGGCCAGCTTGAAAGCCAGGCGGGTTTGCTGCGAGGCCGGTAGATGAAATCCCATGAGCGGGTCATGGCCCCGGCCCGCCAGATTTCGATGCGCTCGCCAAATGCCGCTTCAGGGGTGACCCGGCTCACGGCGAGCGTCCCCGCATTCTGTCCGGCATGGTTGCACCGCCCCCCGGGACCGGCCGGCGCGGCGGTTCCAAACTGCAGCGCCTTGTCTCCCTGCTGCCAGATCCACGGCACCCGGTGTACGCCGCTTCCGTCGGTCACAGTGAGCGCGTTCTGCTCTGCGGGAATGACCGACACGGCATTGCCTGTACACGGACGAATCCCCAGATGGCGCCAGCCCGTCGTTTCCCAGGCACTCACCCCGCGCCGGCTGGCCGTGAAGAGCAGGTTTCCATCAAGACTAAACGCCACGTCCTGCACCCCCTGTTCGCCGTCCCCGGGCCGAGCCGGGACGCGTGCCGTGCGTAAGACGTCCGAATGATGCATGCTCCGGATGGCCAGCACCGGCCAGTCGGCCAGCGATACCACGCTGCCTCCGGAATTTCGCACCCAGACAGTTCCGGCGGCGGGCAGCACGAGATTCGGGCGTCCGCTCCGCGGGCTCCAGAGCCGGAGCGTGCCGTCCCAACTGCCGGAGAGCAGCAGTCCAGTGCCCGGCAGAAATTCCTGACCGGCAGGCCGGCTGTCGTGTCCGTTACACTCGGCCCATTTCAGGCCGGTGGCCGTGTCCCAGACATGGATGCGGGAATCATGAGCGCCCACTGCGAGGAGACTGCCATCGGCATTCCACTCACTGTGCTCCACCGTCAATTGATGCGTCAGCGTGTGGAGCAACTCTCCGCCGTCAGTGCGGCGGATCTCGATCTTCTTGTCATAGCCGATAGCGATCAATGATCCATCCGCGGAAAGCTCCGGCCCGCGCCACCCTGGAGCGATGGCGACCCGCCCCAGGCTGCGTCCCTCCGGCATGGCGAGACGCTCCACACTATCGGCACGCATCAGCGCGAGCACAGAATCGTCGGCGTTCCAGAGAGCGTCCACGATGCCCGGAGCGGACTCCAGTGATTTCCCGGCACCGTCAGCCACCGACCACAGCCGCACATTGCACGCATCCGGCCGGTCAGCGTCCCGCACGGTGAGCCAACGTCCGGTGCGGCTGAAAAGCGGCGGCGCGCCTTTGGGCTCGATGGGTGGCCCGTGGAAGGAGTGGAGTTCCCGGCAGGTCTCCACCTCCACCAGCACCATATCGCCGTTCGTTTTCACCAGGCAGGCGCTCGACAGCTTCGGATGAAAAATCGGATCCCGCGCGAGCCGCGGCACTTTTCCCGCCCATGAGATGCGCCGCTCCGGGCCAAAATCGGGTTTCACCAGCGCAGCGATGGCTTCATCGCGCAATTCCACGCCAGCCCGGATCGCTGCCGCCCGGCGCACC
>JANOZA010000106.1:0-1555 GCA_031429155.1 Verrucomicrobiota bacterium
CCCGCACGCCGCGCAGGTCCAACTCGCCGACCGCGTCCATGAGGAAGTGGACGAGGTGAACGGGCGGCACCCACTGCCGCTGGTCCGGCGGCAACAGCAGAGGCGTGTCGTGGTCAATGTTGACGAAGCGGGCGGGCATACGCTTTCAACCCGCAACCCATCAAGTCGTGGACGGAAAGTCCGACAGGCTGCTAGCGTCGCGCTCGGCGAGCTTGCTTCGGCAGACGATGAACCCAACCTCATCTTTCAAGAGGTGCTGAATGGCGCTCACATCGATCGCCGCGATCCACAGCCAGTCGGCTGGGTTGTGGGAGTCAGTCTAGCGCGGCAAGGAGCCGGCCCGGTGCGCGTGTCGATGTCCAGCCCGCTCATTTCCGCCTGCTCGGGCGACATGTAGAGCGGCGTGCCGATCATCTGCTCGAACTGCGTGAACAGCGTCGCCTCCGTGAGCCGTCCCTGCGTCGCTTTCGCCACTCCAAAATCAATGATCTTTGGGACAGGAGCACCGTCCTGCGCGGTGACGAGGATGTTCGACGGTTTGAGGTCGCGGTGGATGATGCCCTTTTGGTGCGCGTGCTGCACCGCATGGCAGACCTGGATGAAGAGCGCGAGCCGCTCCGCGGTGGGGAGATTCGCTTTGTCGCAGTAGTCGGTGAGCTTGATGCCGCGCACCAGTTCCATGACGAAATACGGACGGCCCCACTGCGTCGTGCCCGCGTCCACAACCTTCGCGATGTGCGGATGGTCCATGATCGCCAACGCTTGCCGCTCCTGCTCGAAGCGAGCGATGACTTCCTTGGTGTCCATCCCCATTTTGATGATCTTCAGCGCCACCTGCCGCCGGACGGGCTTTTCCTGATTCGCAACCCAGACCGTGCCGAAACCACCCTGCCCGATTTGCTCCATCAATTTATAAGGTCCGATCTGCTCGCCTGCGTGCTCCGGTTTCACGCCCGTTATCTCGGTTTCGACTTCCGACGGGCGGACCGGTGCCGCCCCTGCTTCCATGAAGCTGTCGGCATCGTTTGTCTGGAGCCACTGCTCGACGCGCGCCCGCGCCCCGGGCCGCCCGGCGCACGCCACGTCGAGATACGCGGGCCGCTCCGCCACGGGCAGCATAGCGGCGGCGGCGAAGACTTCTCTTTCGGCGAGGGGTTCAGGCATTTCGATGACCGGTGGTCTTGGCAGGATGCAGTGGCGGCATGGCACCGCAGCTACCTGCGAAATGCCGCGACGGATAGTATCATTGCGCACGATATTTCCGTTCAGCCATCGCTGATCGCGTGGCGGAGCCAGGCGCGCGCATAGGCCCAGTCGCGTTTCGCAGTGATGACAGAGACGCCAAGCACGTCCGCCGCCTCCTCGAAAGTAAGGCCGGCGAAGTAGCGCAGCTTCACCAGTTCGGCTTTGCGTGCATCGTGACGCGCGAACTCCTCGAGCGCCTCGTGGACTGCGAGCAGTTCGTCGTCATTCTCATGTGGCGCGGCGATTTCCAGCTCCGCGAAGTCGCAATGCTCCGCACCGGCTCCGTGCTTGGCAGCGATTTTCCGGCGCG
>JANOZA010000107.1:0-4785 GCA_031429155.1 Verrucomicrobiota bacterium
ATACCGGGCCAGCAATGGTGTGATATGGTCAAGGTATCGCTGCTGGATTTCCGCTGCCGTCCAGATGTTACGCACGTCCGCGGCTTTCATGCCCTCACTTAGCTTGATAGCGTCCGCGAGCGCGTCCTTCTGTTTGAGGAAGCCGAGATCGAACACGATCTTCTGCACGGGTTCATCACCGGCGAGAAGCTGGTTGCGGGTATCGAAAATGCGGCCGCGATGAGACTCGAGAAACTCAATGCGCTGATGTTTGTCGCCGACGAGGGCTTCGTAGTGGGCGTGACGTTCGACCTGGACGTGCACCAGGCGCCACGACAGCCCGCTGAAGGCAGCCAACAAGAGCCCCGCCGCCAATACCGCACGGTGGCGCACAGTGGCGTCGCCGGGTTCGATACTGGTAGTCGGAGCTTTCGATTTCATTTTTGTATGCGCGGAGGCGCTTCGGAGGCGACGGTGACGAGGCGACTGTCTGGGATGTCCACTAGCCCCAAGGCCATGCTTTCGACGCGCTGGCGGAGTTCCGCGCCGTCGAGCCGTGCCTTCATGCGAACCTGAAGTGCCTGACGCTGCCGGTTGAGTTGATCAATGGAGTTGCGGGTGGCGTGGTTGGCATCGCCCCGCTCTTTTCGCTGCCAACTGAGCCATGCATAGGTCATTCCGATGCCCGCGAGGATGACGGCGGCGATGACGAAGTTGGCCACCATGAAGGGACCGAGGCGGTTGTGAGTGGGTTTGGGGCGGCGGGCAGCCATGACGTGAGAGGGAAGAAATTCAGGCGAGGCGCTCAGCCACGCGGAGTTTGGCGGATCGTGAACGGGGATTGGCGGCCTGTTCGGCGGTGCCAGCGGTAATGGCTTTGCGCACCGGCAGGCGGTAATAGCATTCCGGGTTGGGCCGTGCCGCAGGCCATTCCGGACGATCCACGGACGTTTCAGAATGACGGCGCATGTAGTTTTTTACGATTCTGTCTTCGAGCGAGTGGAAGGTAATGACGGCAAGTCTGCCTCCCGGGCGCAGCCAGCGGTGCGCCTGTTCCAGTGCGCGTTCCAGATAGCCGAGTTCGTCATTTACGGCGATGCGAAGTGCCTGAAAAACCCTGGTCGCCGGATGCGCGCCGCTATGGCGGGGGATTACCGAAGCCACGAGATCCGCCAGCTCCGCTGTCGTCAGAATCGGTTTTTGCCGGCGCCGCTCAACAATGACCGCGGCAACCCGACGGGATGCCTTTTCTTCTCCATAGGTATAAATAATGCGCGCCAGTTCCTCCTGTGGCCACGTGTTCACGATCTCCTCCGCTGTCAGCGGCGCATCGCGGTCCATGCGCATGTCTAGCGGACCGTCGAACCGGAAACTGAACCCGCGGTTAGGCGAGTCCACCTGCCAGCTCGAAACTCCGACGTCGAGAAGAATTCCGTCCACGCCGCCGACTCCCGCTTCTTCCAGAATGGCGGGATACCGGTCAAAAGTGGTCCGCAGCGCTACGAAGTCGGTTTCCCATTCCTCAGCCAGTTCCCGGGCCTGCATGATCGCATCGGCATCCCGATCCAGCGCCAGGACTCCGGCACCGCGTTCCAGCAATCGCTTCGTGTGTCCACCACCTCCGAAGGTGCAGTCCATCAGCAATTTCCCAGGGGCGGGGGCCAGCCACTCCGCGACTTCTGCGGCCATAACAGGCACATGGTAAATGCCTTCCAGTTCCTCACCACCCTCGGGGTCGCCAGCGCCTCCGAATCCAAGGCTGGACCACAGCGAGCCTCTGCCTGGAACTGGCAGCCTGCGGTCAGACGTCCCTTCCTGAGTTGACGGGGTTCCGGCTCCGAACAAATGGTTCCATTCCAGATGTCCCCCAGCGGGGACCAAAGCCGGGTGTGGGAGTAGATGATTTAGATTTCTAAACCATTTCATAATTCCAGATTGAGAGCGGTGTGTCAGAAGATCTAGAATGCTAAATTGCATGATTTGGTTCCCCCGTTTCGGTTGTTGAATTCGACTTGCGCAGCTCTTAGGCGATGACTAGGTGTGCGTTTCTTTGTGTGTATGTCTCACATTATAAGGTAGTTTTGCTCCAGCGGTTCCCTAAAGGCTGTGGTCGTGGGCCAGGCAGCTGCCTCCGTTGGGCAGGCTTGTAATTTGAGGGAGCCATGAAGGGCAAATGCTCATTGGAAAAAGTAAATCATGATGGAAATTTCAATAATGCACTAGAATGGTTAAGCAATCTAAATTTCATGGTCAATATAAATCCGCGACCTTCAACAAATTATCTAAGTATCCCTGAATATCAGGGATATTAGTGAATTATGCGCAAATTTCCAGTATTTCCTGAGAAATTTCAAAAAACACCTGTCACTTGTCATCCAAGTGGTCTGCTTAGGGGAAGCCTTTCGGTTCACGCCGTAGTCATCGGATTTCGCTGTCCCACTTCCCTAAAATCCATCATCCTTTCACAAACCCATCATTAATTATGGCTCACCGCTACCAGACCGATGCCCAGCGCCAAACCCGGCGGACACTGAACGAACGTGGCATTGAGCCGGGGAGGGGAATGGGGCAGAATTTCATGACTGACCGGAGCATCGCGGCGTGGATCGTAGATCAACTCGAGGTTCAGCCGGAGGACACTGTGATTGAGATCGGTCCTGGAATGGGAGCGCTCACGGAGCATTTGGTGAATTGTGCGCCGCGACTCATTCTTCTGGAAAAGGACGATCAGCTTGTAGAGGAGGTTCGAACGCGGTTCGGCGCGCGACCCGGTGTGACCGTTATTCACGGAGACGCGCTGAACTTTGATCTGCGGCCCTACTTCAAAGCGCAGCCACTAAAGATCATCGGCGCGCTTCCCTATTCTGTGGGTACGGAAATCGTCCGGCGCTGGCTGGAAACTCCGAGCCCGGTGTGCCGCGCCGTCTTCACTCTACAAAAGGAAGTGTGCGACCGCCTCTGTGCTGCGCCGGGCACGAGCGACTACGGATTGCTGAGTCTTCGCACGCAAGTTCGCTGGCAGGCGACGATGCTGCGTAAGTTGCCGCCGGACATCTTCGTGCCGCGTCCCAAAGTGGACAGCGGAGTTATACTGCTGACGCCACGCGTGCGTTCGGAGCTGCCCATTTATGACGAGGTTCTGTTTGATCGTTTGCTGACGGCGGGCTTTTCGCAGCGGCGCAAGATGCTGAAGAATCTGCTGCCACCCCACGAAAAGCCGTGGGATGAACTGGCCGCTGCTTCTGGCATCCACCCGATGGCGCGCGGTCAGGAATTGACGCTCACACAGTGGCTCTCTCTCACCAATGCGTTCGCCCCCTCCGGTTCGATCAATATTGCACAGAGTGGAGATGAGATTTTCGATGTCGTGGATGAAGAGAACCGCGTTGTGCGTCAGGCGACGCGGCGGGAAGTTCACGCTCAAAATTGGCTCCACCGTGCGGTCCACATCTTTGTGGTGAATGCGAATGGCGAAGTCTTTCTGCAACTTCGCAGCCACCTCAAAGACAAGCAGCCCTGCAAGTGGGACAGCAGTGCTGCGGGCCACCTTGACGCTGGCGAGGAATACTTGAGCTGTGCGGTGCGTGAATTGGATGAGGAACTTGGCGTAAGGACGACGGCTGGCCACCTGACACCTGCCGGCAGCGTCGCGGCGAGTGCTGGCACCGGCTGGGAGTTTGTCGAATTCTTCACAGTGCGATGGGATGGAAAACTCCGGTGGCCGGCGGCGGAGATTGAGACCGGTCAGTGGTTTTCGCCTGCGGAAATTGACGCGTGGACAGCGGCGAGGCCTCAGGATTTTGCGGATGGATTTCTGGAATGCTGGAAGGTGTGGCGAGCCTGAAGCCGGCGTGCGCATCCGCTATTGGCATTCGCAGCAATTTGATTCCAAGGTGTTCCTACATGAAATGCCGGCTCCTGTTTCTCTTTATCGCCTTCATCCTTCACCTGCCAGCGCAGGAAGTTCCGTCGCGGGAACGTCCGGCGGATCATGTCTTGGATGAGACCCGAAAAGTGACACCCGCTGAGCGGAAGGCCGTGGAGACGGAGATGGAGTTGGCTGCGACGAAGGCCGGACTCGGAATTTATCTCGTGCTGCTCAACAGCGGCGCGGAAGAGCCCCCGGCGGACGTGGCTCAGCGGCTGGCTCAGGGGTGGACGGGCAATGCCGACCGCGTCGTCATTCTCACCGCTCCTGACATCACACCACCCCTCGTCGTGGCGGTGTCGGGAGAGTCGCTCGGAGCGCTTTCGGCTGCGGATGCGCAGACACTCACTGAGACCGCCGTAGCTGCAGGTCAACGCGCAGCCCCGGGCCTCACAGCAATGCTGGAGGCCGCGCGCAGTGTGGTCGCGCAGGTGCAGGAATTTCGCAAAACCGGCGTCGTAGGATCCCGTCCCGCAGCGCCCGTCGCCGAGCCCGAAGCCGGTCCCGTCCAGCCGGGCCGTCACCTGGTGGCGTGGATTGCCGGCGGCTCTTTGGCGTGCTGCCTCGTGGCCCTGCTTCTCATGCGAAAAGGCCGGCGGTCGGCGCTGATCTTTCCGCCCGTGGAATTCCGCCGCCGTTTCTCCGCCCCGCATACCGGCGGCAATGATGCGATGGTCCATTTTGGAAAATAGCCTGTCGCGTCATGCCGCCGAATGGTGCGGAAAAAGGAGCAGCCCTCAACGCATCCGATTCAGTGCACCAAGCACGGCATTGATGCCGGCGAGTTCGATACTGGTATCCACGCCGGCGCCAAAAGTTTTGCGGCCATCCGCGGTCTTGATTTGGATGTAGGCGATGGCAGAAGCGTCGCTGCCGGT
>JANOZA010000108.1:0-11745 GCA_031429155.1 Verrucomicrobiota bacterium
CTGCCACTGGCGCTACCTCCTCGATAATCTCTTCGGCGGAGTGAAGCGATTGAATGCCATCGGCACGACGCATCTGCCGGTGCGCATCGGCGAGGACGGCAAGCCGTACGACTGCACTGCTGACGACGCGGCGTTCGGCACCTTTGAACTGGAAGGCGGCGTCATTTGCCAGCTCAACAGTTCATGGTGTGTCCGTGTGCGACGCGATGATCTCGTCACCTTCCAGGTGGACGGCACGGATGGCAGCGCGGTCTTCGGATTACGGAAGTGCTATTACCAAGGCCGTCAGGACACGCCGCGTCCCACGTGGAATCCGGACATCGAGCAGCCGATCAATTTCTTCTCAGGCTGGAAGGAAGTCCCCGACGATCCCGCCGGTTATGAAAACGCCTTCAAGATTCAGTGGGAGATGTTCCTGCGGCACATCGCCTTCGACGAGCCCTTCCGCTGGTCGCTCCGGGAGGCGGCGAAGGGCGTGCAGTTGGCGGAACTCGGTCTTCAGTCGTGGAAGGAAAGCCGCTGGCTGGACGTGCCGGCTCTGACAACGTAGCTCGACATTCCAATGTCGAGATCCTGTGCTGGTCGATGTGAACTCGACTTTGGAAAGTCGAGCTACGCCTGCATCGCGAGCGCGGCGCGGGCTTTCTCCGCGGCTTCGGCGGCTTTGCGCGTGATTTCTTCCGGCGACGGCAGGCTTGCGAGCACATCGGCGGGGATGAACCCGTCACTGACAAGCTTGGTCAGGCATTTCTTGCGTTCGGCGAGGGCTTTGCCGGCATCGCGCTCTTTGCTAAAGCGCGTCTTCGCGTCGTCACTCCGCTGACGGAGACGGCTGTAGATGTCGCCGCCGAGTAGCGCAGAGATGTCCACTTTCATGGCCTCGCGCTTGGCGTCGGTTTCACTTACCGGCTCGCCGTTGATGGGCGCAGCGGTGTATTTCGGAAACATGATCGCGACTTCCGGGCAGACGCGGCTGCACGCCGGGCAGTTGGTTTTGCAATTGTCGTTGTTCTGCACCTGGATCTTGCCCGCAGTGCTCACCCCATAGACATCGAACAGGCAGAAGCTGAGGCACTGCATGCAGTTGGTGCAGCGCGAGTAATCAATGACCGGGAACCACGGCTTCCACTGTCCGGGCTGATTCATCGGGCGGTCTCCACGGGACTTTTCCACCAGCGAGCTGACGCCGCCGGCATCCAGGCCGGTGATGTCACGGGCGGTGATGTTTACTTTTCCGGCGCTGTCTTCCATGTCCGGCGCGGAGCCGCCGGGGAATTCTCCGAGCACCAGAAGCGTATCATCGTCCGGCGTGAGGCAGGCCCCGGAGCCGGTGCGCGAGACAGAATAGCCGCGGTCGAGCAGATCCGTGAGAATGGAATAGCGCCGGCCACCTGTGAGTCTGGTGGAGCCGTTGCCTTCGGAGAGGAGAATGTGGATACCGGGAGACATGGGGGAATGAAAAATGAAAAATGCAGAATGAAAATGTCAGATGGCGGAGGGATCGATTTCGGGAACGTCGAGGCGGGCGCAGGCATCAGGGCCGGAGAGCGTTCGCATGTTGACGATCTCGGTGGTGGCGGCGTTGAGTGGGGCTTCGGCGGCGTGGAAGAGCCACTCCACGGCGCGGCGGTGACAGGCGGCAATTTTGAGAGGGCCGGCGGCGACGAGGGCTTTGAGCCGTGGATCGCGGCGGGCAGACATTTCACAAAGGTCGGCCACAGAATCGAAGGCGGCATCGCCTTCACTCAGATGCTGGAGAACAGCGTCTTTGGTTTCCTGCGGCACGACCTGAGCATAAGCGCAGCGGCAGTAGAGAAGGCGGGGCATCGGGACCGGGGAGGACATGGGCGCGATCCTGGAGCGGTTCGTGCGGCGGTTCAATGAGCAAGGCAGTGCTTTATCCGGCGAAAGCGCCCGGCGCGTGTGCCGTAATGGGACGATGCCCAGACCTTTCCTTTTCGCCCTCTGCCTGCTCTGTCCCGTCGTCCTCACCGCGCAATCCCCGGCTCCGCCCGATGGCCGCTACAAAGTCGAAATCCTCGCCACCGGGATGCCGCAGCCGATGGAGTTGGAACTCGCCCCCGATGGTCGCATCTTTTTCATCGAGATCGCCGGCAAGCTCCGCATCTGGAAGCCCGACCCGAAAGCCATCGTCGAGGCTGGCACCGTGGAGACGACGACGGCGAATGAGAATGGTTTGCTCGGCTTCGCCCTCGATCCGCAGTTTCCTGACAACCACTGGATATACCTCTACTATTCGCCCAAGGATGTTGAAGGCCAGCGTCTCAGCCGGTTCGTGATGAGTGGCGACACACTCGATTTGAAGAGCGAGAAGATCGTGCTCACCTTCGGCGAGCAGCGGAAGGAATGCTGTCACCATGCGGGCTCGGTAGAGTTTGGGCCGGGTGGCTGCATTTACATTTCCACCGGCGACAATACGCATCCGCACGGCGATTCCGGAGGTTATGCGCCCATTGATGAACGCCCCGGCATGGAGCCGTGGGATGCCCAGAAGTCGGCGGCCAACCCCAACGATCTGCGCGGCAAGATTCTTCGCATCCGACCCAAAGCCGATGGGACTTATGAGATTCCAGAGGGCAATCTTTTCCCGCCCGGCACTGCCGGTACCCGGCCGGAGATTTACTGCATGGGTTGCCGCAATCCGTGGCGCATGAGCGTGGATCAGCTCACGGGAAATGTCTATTGGGGCGAGGTCGGTCCTGACGCCGGCGGCGACAATGAGCGTGGGCCGCGCGGCTACGACGAGATCAATCAGGCGAAGAAGGCGGGCAATTTCGGCTGGCCGTATTTCATCGGCAATAACTTCGCCTACGCCGACTACGACTACGTCACGAAGAAGGCGGGTGCGAAGTTCGATCCCGCCCATCCACGCAATGTGGGGCCGAACAACTCGGGCAGAGAGGATCTGCCGCCGGCGACTGCGGCGTTCATTTACTATCCGT
This sequence comes from Verrucomicrobiota bacterium, assembly GCA_031429155.1. Lineage (GTDB taxonomy): Bacteria > Verrucomicrobiota > Verrucomicrobiia > Verrucomicrobiales > V1-33 > V1-33. The sequence continues at coordinate 2,964 of JANOZA010000108.1, forward strand.
ATGGCGCGTCGCCGGAATTCCCCGCAGTGGGGCAGGGGGGACGCACCGCCTGCGCGGGGCCGGTGTTCCGCTACCGGCCGGAGTTTGAGAAGACGAACGGCTTTCCTGCACACTTCGACAACTGCCTGCTCTGGTGGGACTGGGAGCGACGCATGATGAAATGGGCGCGGCTCGACAAGGACTCGAACCTCGTCGCCATCGAGCCCTTCACCGCCGCCGTTCCGGCGAAGCGGATGCTCGACGCCGTCTTCGGCCCTGACGGAAAACTCTACTGCCTCGACTACGGCGAGACCTGGGGCGCCAATCCCGACTCGAAGCTCATGGTCGTTTCGTTCAATCACGGGAACCTGCCTCCCGTTGCCGTCGCCGGAGCGAAGCAAAGCAGCGGGCCGCTACCGCTCAAGGTGAACCTGAGCAGCGCCGGCACGACTGATCCTGACGGCGACAGCGCAGCCCTAAAATACGAGTGGCGGGATGGTGACGCTGTGGTTTCGACCGCCGCGAATCCTGACATCGAACTCAAAACGCCCGGTGACCACGTCATTGAACTGCGCGTCACGGATGCCGCTGGAGCCACGGCCACAGCATCCGTGGCCATCATTGCCGGGAATTCGCAGCCGGAAGTGAAACTGGAGTCCCCGCTGGATGGCGAGTTCTTCACGCCCGGGCAGCCGGTGAAATGGAAAGCCACCGTCCGCGATGCTGAGGAGGGCGACTCCGCAGCGCAGCCTGAAAGTTTTGGAGCTCGACTGCTGGTGAGCGCGCGGCTCGACCGCGGCGGCGCTGAGGCTCCGGGACTCAAGCTCATGAAGTCCGCTGACTGCTTCAATTGCCACGCGATGGAGCATCGTATCGTCGGTCCCTCGCTGGTGGAGATCGCCCAGAAATATCGTGGTCAAGCTGGTGCCCTGGAAGCGAGCGCGGGCCGGGTGCAGAAAGGCTCCAGCGGCGTGTGGGGTCCAATTCCGATGCTTCCTCACGGCCATCATACCCCTGAGCAGATCAAGGAAATGGTCGCGTGGGTATTCTCCCTCCAGCCTGGCAGCGAAAAGCCGCAACTGCTCCGCGGCCTCACTGGCGAGATCACCGTTCCCGCCCCCGGCAACAGTCCGCCAGCGCGCGGTCTGGTCCTCGAAGCTACATTCACGGACGCTGGCCAGCCGCCAGCCAGTCCGCTCACCGGCAAAGTGAGCGTCATGCTGCGCAGCCGTCAGTTGGAGGCGGAACTGCACGATGGGAACAGCGGCACGCAATCACTGGGCGGAGGCAGCGCCAGCGGTGGAAAATTCGTCGGCGACACCAGCCACGGTCAGCACATCCGGTTCAACGGCATCAACCTGGCCAGTTCCTCCAAAGTCACCTGCCGCGTCGCCTCCGGAGGTCAGGGAGGCATTATCGAACTCCACGCCGCCAAACCCGACGGCCCGCTCCTCGCTTCGTTGACTGTTTCACCGACGGGCGGCTGGGAAACGTGGCAGGAAATTTCTGCCGATCTGAAACGTCCCGATCCCGTCCGCGGCGACGTCTTTGTCGTCTTCGTCAATCCGGGCAAAGGCGGGTTGATGAACCTGGACTGGCTGCGTTTCGATCGGTGAGGCTGTGGCGTTCTCACCGCCGGGCGCTGCCGGGCGGTGTGCGGCCTTCGCCGAAGTATTTCTCGCTCCGGTAACGGAGCCAGACGCGGAGGACTTGCGGCACCTTTTCCTTTTCGGCGTCGGTGAGGCTTTCGTAGAGGACGATGGCCTTCTCGCGTTCGCCTCGGCAGGCGCGGTTGTTGTGGGCGTCCCAATAACTGCGGGCCACGCGGATGCGCCGACAGACCTCTTTAACGAGGGCGGAGCCGGTGAGGGGCTTGTTTTTGTTGGCGGCCATGGGCAGGGAAGGGGACATTAGCCGCGAACCCTGGATCAAGGCAAGACTGCGCTTACGCGGAGCCACGATTCCGTAATGGACACCGCCGCGGGGGACGCGGAGAAGGAGTCATGCACTTCACCACCCGACTCTTCATTGGCCTCACCCTTCTCTGCCGCATTGCCTCCGCCGCTGATCCTGCGCCTGTCCGGGTGCTCGTTTGGGATGAGCGTCAGCCCCAGCAGAAGCAGGCCTACGATGGCGGGTTTCTCGGCGAGGCTATTGCGGCGCATCTGGCGAAGCAGCCGGGCATCACGGTGAAGCAGGCGTGGCTCGATTCACCGGAGCAGGGGCTGGATGCCGCGGCTCTGGACGGGGCCGATGTCGTCGTGTGGTGGGGCCACGTTCGCCATCAGGAGGTAACCATGGCGCACGCGGAAGACGTGGTGGCACGGGTGCGCGGCGGGAAACTGGGCCTGGTCCCATTGCATTCCGCCCACTGGTCGAAGCCGTTTGTGCGGCTCATGCAGGAACGTGCGAAGTCGGATGCGCTCGCAAAATTGCCGGCGGCGGAGCGCGCTGCGGCGAAGTGGGAGTTTCTCAATCAAACCCCCATCGGTGCCGGCGTGAAGCCCGGGACGCCGCTCACCCCATCCGTGGTCAAAGAAGGCGGCGTGTGGAAATTGACGCTGCCGCAGTGCGTCTTTCCGTCCTGGCGAGCCGACGGTGCTCCCGGTCATATGACGACACTCCTGCCGAAGCATCCGGTCGCCGTGGGACTGCCTGAGAAATGGGACGTGGCGCAGACCGAGATGTATAACGAGCCGTTCCACATTCCTGCTCCCGATGCGGTGGTGTTTGAAGAGCGCTGGGACAAAGGCGAGCACTTCCGCAGCGGCTGCGCATGGCAGGTGGACAAAGGCCGCGTCTTCTACTTCCGCCCCGGACACGAAAGTTTCGCCGTTTATCGTCAGGCGGAATGCCTGAAGGTGATCGAGAATGCGGTGCGCTGGGTTTCTCCTGCGTCGGTGAAGGCAGGAGAGAAGAAGTAGCGGAAATTATCCCCGCGCCAGGCCAGCGAGCGTTTGGGTGATGGCGGAGAAGGCCGACATCAGTCCGTCACCGGCGATGAGCCCGGCGGCGATGGCGATCATGTATTCCGTGGCGCTGAGCGGGCGCTTTTTGCTCCAGACCCATGCAATGACGCCGCCGATGAAAAAAGAGATGGCATTTTGAAACGGGACGACAAATCCGAGACCAAGGCCCATGGCCGAAGGCAGCCAGCGTTTCGTGGCGGGCGCAACTTTTTCGAGGACCGGCAGGAGAATGCCGACGAAGGCACCGGCGCACGCGGCCCAGAGTGCGGTAGGCGGGAGTTTGGAGACGCCGCTGGTGAGCAGGTCGGCCATCGCCTTCCACATGTTGGCGGCGATGGGGTTGTAGGACTCGAATTTTTCTTTGTTGGGTGCGAGCAAATACCAGAGCGGGACGATGGCGAGACTGCCGAAGAGAACCCCGCAGAACTGGGCGAGGAATTGCTTCCGCGGATTGGCGCCGAGCAGGTAGCCGCTCTTCAAATCGGTGAGCAGGTCGGCGGCGGCTCCGCCGGCAGAGGAGGTGGCGCCGGCGGCCATGAGATTGATGGAAGTGATGCCCTTCGCGCCCGGCAGCACGGCATAGAGAAGTTGCGTTACCTTTCCCATCGCGCCGATGGGCGTGGTGTCTGTTTCGCCGGTGGAGCGGCAGCAGACGAGGGCGACGACGAATGACATCAGCACCGAAAGGATGCCGAGCGGGATGGAAATTTGGAAAGAGGCATGGAGCAGCCACACGAGGCCAATGCCGAGGGGGATGACGCCGATCAACATCCATGAACCGGGGACTTCGATGCGCGCCATCTCAGCTGCCGACGCGCCGCCGCGCGCACCGCGAAACGCGCGGACGATCGTTTTCCATTGCAGCGCCAGACCGGTGAGGCTGGCGAAAACGAGCAGCGCGGTCCCGCTCCAGAGACCCCAGCGGGTGGGATTGGTGAGCGCCAGACCGCTGGCTTCGTCCACGCCCATTTTGAGCGACGGCACCATGCCGGCCGCGAGGGTTTGGTCCTGCTGCCACAGCATGGGCGAGAGCACAAAGTAGAGAATCGCGGAACCCACCAACATGCTAAAGCCGACCCGGAAGCCAGTGATGATACCCGCAGCGACGAGCATGACGCTGGTGTCGAGTGCGAACCCGGCGAGCATTGCTGTGCCACCGAGCGCCGGGATCCATTCGTGCGGGAGATGGATTTCGGCCGGGAAGATGGAGCTGAGAGTAGTGGCGAGTCCATCGAGGCCGAAGGCTTTAACGGTGTCGCCCGACATCCGCAGCAGGCCCGCCACGGAGCCTATAATGAGTGCGATGATCAAAATCTTCGCCTTCCGCCGCGCGGCTGTGCCTTCGCTGTAAAGGCTCCGCGTTGTCTCCGCCGCGGCGATGCCGCCAGGAAAGGCGAGTTGCTCGTGATTGATCATCTGTCGCTTGAACGGCACCGCGAGAAAGACGCCGAGTCCGGCGGTGAGGAAAACATAGGCCAACACTACCGGCCATGACTGGTGGATGCCCTCCACCATGAGCAGCGCCCCAAAGGCCGAGGCCACGGTGCCGCCAGTGGAATAACCCGCGGCGGACGCCGTGCTCTGCATGCAATTATTCTCCAGCATCGTGAGCGGGCGCATTCCGAACGCCTTCATGATAGACCCGAGGCTGTAGGCGAGTACGCAGGCAGTAATCGTGACGCCGAAAGCCCAGCCGAGTTTGATGGACGTGTAGAGATTCGACGCCGCCATGATCATGCCGATGAAGCCGCCCACCAGCACCGCTCGCCATGTGAACTGGGGGACATGGTCGCCCTGATAGACATTTTGGAACCACCAAAGATCCTTCTCCTCGGGTGTCGCGTCCGGGCCGGGCTGCGGACTTTTGGCGGTGTCGGCTGGAGGCGAGGATGAGGGATTCGGGGCGGAAGACATAGGCGGGAGAGGGATTTCTGACGTGGTTGAAGCGTAAGTTGCTGCGGCTGGCAAGGAATTGAAGCAAAAAGGATGCGGGGAAGTGCGGGGCCGGGTCAGCGCGACAGCCGCCGGAGGTTCTCAAGGACGAACGGCCCGAAGTGTGCCGCAGCCTTTTCCACGGTCATGGTCACGCCTTCACGCTCGAGCGAGGTCATCACCACGCCGTCAATGCCGCAGGGGGTGATGGCGGCGAAGCCTTCCAGTGCCCCGCCTATATTAATAGCGAACCCGTGCTGGCTGACCCAGTGCCGGGCGCCGACACCGATGCTGGCGAGCTTGCGGTTTTCCACCCAGACGCCGGTCAAGCCATCGCGGCGGTCGGCCTCGACGCCCAGCGCCCGGCAGCCGTCAATGAGCGATTGCTCCAGCGCCCGGAGGTAGTGGTGCAAATCCTGGCCGTAGCGCACGAGGTTCAGCACCGGATAGCCGACGAGCTGGCCTGGTCCATGCCAGGTCGCCTTGCCGCCGCGACCGATCTCCACAAGCGGCGCGGGCAGCGAATCGAGTTCCCTCAGGCTGCTGCGGTCCGGCGTGCGGCCGATCGTGAAGACCGAGTCGTGTTCGAGAAGCAGCATGGTGTCCGCGTTTTCGCCCGCCACATGCCGGGCGAGGAGTTCCTCCTGGAGCCGGAGCCCCTCCGCATACGCGACCCGCCCCAGCCAGCGGATGGCAGGGCTGCCGGCAGCAGGCGTTTCGGATTCCATTCCCTCAGAACGTCCCGCGTCCGCATCTCCGCAAACGAAAAACCTCTCGCCAAAGCAGGGCGCGTGCGCTCGAATGCGCGCGCTTCCCGATTTCCCACATTCTTCGCATGTCCACCAACTCCACTCCCGGCGTCCCCTGGTATCGTCTCCTCAACAAGCACCACTGGTTTGTCCTCACCATCGCCACCATGGCATGGGTCTTCGACTGCCTAGACCAGCAACTTTTCATCCTCGCAAGGCCCGCCGCCATGGCTGCCCTGCTGCCGGCGGATTGGAATGCTAAAGAGTTTGCCGGCTACGCCACGTCCATCTTCATGGTCGGCTGGGCCACCGGCGGGTTGCTCTTCGGCTCTCTCGGAGATCGCTATGGACGGGCGAAAATGCTCACGCTCACCGTGCTCATTTACTCTATTTGCACCGGGCTGAGCGCTTTCTCGCAGGACTTCCTCCAGTTCGCACTTTACCGGTTCATCACCGGACTTGGCGTCGGCGGCGTCTTTGGTCTCGCCGTGGCGCTCGTCGCGGATTCGCTCCCGGAGCAGGCGCGCTCCAAGGCACTCGGCACCCTTCAGGCGATGTCGGCCATCGGCAACATCACTGCCGGTCTGTGCTCCATCTACGTCGCCAGTCTTGTGGACTCCGGCACCATCAAAGGCGGCGACTCATGGAAATATCTCTTCTGGATCGGGGCTCTTCCCGCCTTTCTGTGCGTCTTCATCGCCGTCCGTCTCAAGGAGCCGGAAAAATGGGTCAAAGCGAAGGCCGAGGGCAAAATCACTGGCGTGAAGTTCGGCAGTTACGCATCGCTCTTCAGTCACCCGCGCTGGAAGCGCCACGCACTCGGCGGGATGCTCCTCTGCATCTCCGGCGTCATCGGCGTCTGGGGCATCGGATTCTTTGCACCGGAACTTGTGGGCAGCGTCATGGCCCGCTCGCTTAAGGAAGCCGGAGTCGCCGGTCCGCAAATCGCATCCGAGACCGCCAAGTGGACGGGCATCAACGGTATCGTTCAGAATGTCGGCGCCTTCCTTGGCATGATCTCCTTCACCTGGCTTGCGCAAGGCATCGGCCGCAAAAAAGCGTTCGTCCTCGGCTCGATCGCCGCCGCTGCCGCGACCATCTTTTATTTCCAGTGCTTCAACTCCAAGTCCGACATCTGGATGAGCGGCGTCATGGGCTTCTGTCAGCTCGGTCTTTTCGCCGGCTTCTCCATGTATCTGCCGGAACTTTTCCCGCTCCGCCTCCGCAGCACCGGCATCAGCTTCTGCTACAACGTCGGACGCTTCCTCGCTGCCCTCGGCCCCTGGACGCTCGGCTACCTCACAAAACACCTCAGTGATAAAGCCGCCGCGGCCAATGTCGGAGCCGCCGATACCGTCATCACTGCGGCCAAGCTCGGTGCCTTCCGTGAAGCCGCCTGCTGGATGTGCTTCATCTATTTCGTCGGCATCATCGCGTTGAAATGGCTGCCGGAAACCAAAGGCCAGCCGCTGCCGGAAGATTGAAACCCTGCCGCGAAAAGTGGATCATCGCATGAGCAGGGTAATTTACCCGTTGCCATGCCGGAACCGCGACGCTACCGCCGCGCAGCCTCAACATGAAAGCCATTCTCGCCCTCGAAGACGGAGTCCATTTCTTCGGCGAATCCTTCGGTGTCACAGGGACCGCCACCGGGGAGATTTGCTTCAACACTTCCATGACCGGATATCAGGAAGTGCTCACCGATCCGTCCTACCGCGGACAGATCGTCGCCATGACCTATCCGCTTATCGGCAACTACGGAGTCACTCCCGAAGACAACGAAAGCTCCAGCCCTCACGTCCGAGGATTCGTCGTCGGCGAACTGTGCAAAGTCCCCAGCAACTGGCGCTCCACCGAGAGCCTCGACGCCTATTTCAAACGCTGGAATCTGCTCGGCATCGAAGGCATAGACACCCGCCGCCTCACCAAGCACCTGCGCACCCGCGGAGCCATGCGCGCCTTTCTCAGCACCGACGTGCTCGACCCCGTCGAGGCCGCGAAACGCGCCGCTGACAGCGCCCCCATGGAGGGCAGCGACTACGTCAAAGAAGTCAGCACGGAAGCAGGCTACGTCTGGGACCCATCCTCCACCGAGAGCAACGAATGGCTGCTGCCTAACGGCTCCGGCCGCATTGATCCGGTGCTGCCGCCGGTGAAGTATCGCGTCGTCGCCTACGACTTCGGTATCAAGTTCAACATCCTCCGCCGACTCCGCCAGGAAGGCTTCGCCGTGGACGTCGTCAACGCCCGCACCAGCGCGGAGGAAGTGCTCGCCCGGAATCCCGACGGCGTCTTCCTCTCCAACGGCCCCGGCGACCCCGCCGCTCTCGATTACATCCATCAGGAAGTCCGCAAGCTCACCGGCAAGAAGCCCATCTTCGCCATCTGCCTCGGCCACCAGATTCTCGGCCACGCGTTTGGCGGCAAGACCTACAAGCTGAAGTTCGGCCACCGCGGCGGCAACCAGCCCGTCAAGGATCTCCGCAGCGGCACCGTCGCCATCACCAGTCAGAACCACGGATTCGCCGTGGATGCCGACAGCCTCCCCTCGAACGTCGAAGTCACTCACATCAACCTCAACGACGGCACCGTCGAAGGTCTGCGCCACAAAGAGGCCCCCGTCTTCTCCGTCCAGTACCACCCCGAGGCCGCCCCCGGCCCCAACGACGCCCGCTATTTCTTCCACGAATTCTCCGCGCTTATTGAATCCACCCGGTAAAGTTGAGAAACGCGCGGGCAGGGCTTTCTGGACTGCCGTGTTGGTTTTCACGCCCGCCCTCGCGCGCCTCGGCCGCGACTGGTGGCTCGACGCCTTCCATCTCAAAGAACGGTGACAGTGGGGCGCGAGCCGGCGTGCGAGCCGACGCATTTCCCCTCCAACCCAAGCCCCCTGCAAGCAAGAGAAGTCCAGGTTGGCTCAGAGAATGCAGCAGAATGTTCCTCTGTTTGCCTTCGGTTACCTACGTTGAGCTTCGGTTCACTGCGTTCGGTTCGCGCTCCACCTCCCCCCCCCACCCACGAGAATCCGGCCTTAAAAAAGTGGTCATGTTCGGGTGGCAATGAGATCATGGTCGGGCGGCAATGAGGTCATGGTCGGGCGGCAATGAGGTCATGTTCGGGTGGGAATGAGGTCATGGCCGGGTGGCAATGAGG
>JANOZA010000109.1:0-9446 GCA_031429155.1 Verrucomicrobiota bacterium
CGTGGCGCGGGCCAGGACGGCGACGCTGGCGGAGAGGGCGTCGTTATCGCCGAACTTCAGCTCCTCGGTGGCGACTGAGTCGTTTTCGTTGTTGACGGGGCCGATGTTTTTACTGTCCAACAAACAGCGCAGGGTGTTGTCGTGATTTGCGCGGCGTTCGTCGTGGAGGTAATCTTCGTGCGTGACGAGCAACTGACCGACATGCAGTCCGCACGCGCCGAGGAGCGTTTCGTATTTGTGCATGAGGCGCGTCTGGCCAACGGCGGCACAGGCCTGGAGCACGGAGGTCTCGTGCGGGCGTTTAGTCAGGCCGAGGACATTCAGGCCGGCGGCGACCGCTCCGCTGGTGACGACGATGACGTCGTGGCCCTCCTGCTTGAGAATGGCGATGGCCTGGGTGAGACGGGCGAACTGGCTTTCATCCAGTGCGGCGGTATCCGGGCGGGTGAGAATGCCGGAGCCGAACTTGATGACGACGCGTTGAAGGACGGGGGTGCTCATGGGGAAGGCACGGGCCGCTGACCGCACGCCGGCAACAAGAGGAGCCGGGGATGCTGTTCGCCAACAGCGAGTGACGAGGGTGCTTAGTGCTTCCTCGGCAGGGGGGGGGCCAGGGGCGCGAGGGGGGCCTTCGGCACGGACTTCTTACGGGGCGCGCGCTTGAGGGCCACAGGGCCGAGTTCGCGCTTCATGATGGCGAAGAGTCGCTGCAATTCCAGCTTCTTTGAGGCGGGAATCTCATTCCAGTGGGTATCCGTGAGAGCGCCTTCGATGGCGTAGGCGGCGACGACCGAAACCGGATGACCGGCCATCAGCATACGGCGGCAGACTTCGATGGCTCCGAGTTTCGCGAGTTCAGACTTGGTGCGGATACCGGCATCAAGGAGCCATTGAGCGGTCTTTTCACCGAGGTTTTTGAGGGCGGCGAGCAGGCGAAGGCAGGTGTCGGTGTCGGGCATAAGTAGAAAAATGTAAGGTTCGCAGTCTTTAGCTTCTCAGCGCGGCAAGCGGGAAAGTCCATCTAAAATTTTTCGAGAGCGCTGGTAATCCTGGCACGGCCCCTGCTTTTCCGGGGTTTTACACAGCTCCAGGCCCAGGGCCCGGGGTTGCCGCGCACCGCAGAAACCAAAACTACAACTCATGAAAAAAATAGAAGCAATCATCAAACCATTCAAGCTGGAGGACGTGAAGGAAGCCCTGCACGAAATAGGCATCGAAGGCATGACCGTCACGGAAGTGAAGGGATTCGGCCGTCAGAAGGGACACACGGAAATCTACCGCGGCAGCGAGTACACCGTGGATTTCCTGCCGAAGATCAAACTCGAAGTCGTGACTTCCACGGACCGCGTCGCCGGTGCCGTGGAAGCCATCGTCAAGGCCGCCCGCACCGGCAAGATCGGAGACGGTAAGGTCTTCATCTCCGCCGTCGAATCCGCCATTCGCATCCGCACCCAGGAGAAAGACGAAGCCGCCGTCTGATCCACGCAGCAATCAACCAGAACAAATCTAATATGAAGAAAATCCACACACTCCTCCTGATGCTGGGCATGGCTCTGCCAGTGGCCGCTCAGGACACTACTCCGGCGCCGGTTCCTGCCCCCGCCCCGGTCATAGCAGCCCCGGCTCCGACTCCGGTGGCTGATGCTCCTAAAGACACCACTGTTGAGCAGCGCCTTGCCGACCTCGAACAGTATTTCCAAAACATGGGAGTTGGCGGCGCCGGAGATGACACCTGGACCTCCAAGATCGGCGGCGTCCCAGGCCCCGGACACAATGGCTTCATGATGATCTGCGCCGCCCTGGTGCTCTTCATGACGCTTCCGGGCCTCGCGCTCTTCTACGGCGGTCTCGTCAGAAAGAAAAACGTCCTCAGCGTGCTCGCTCAGTGTATGGGCATCGCCGGACTTGTGACTATCATGTGGTTTGCCTTCGGTTACTCCTGGGTCTTCGGTGACATGGGCGAGGCCGGAGGCGACCTGAGTACGCTCTTCGGCACCAGCACCACTCACTTTATGCTCGACGCGGTTGGCGGGGCTCCGGACACTAACTATGCTTACTGGATTTCCAGCGGCACGTTCTCAATGTATCAACTCATGTTCGCCATCATCACCCCGGCGCTCATTATCGGTGCCATCGCCGAACGCATGAAATTTGCCGCCGTCATGGCGTTTGTAGCACTCTGGATGGTCGCTGTGTATTTCCCGCTCGCCCACGCGGTGTGGGGCATTGACGGCATGATGAACGGCGTCTGGAACGCAGCTGCTTCCATCAAGGCGATAGACTTCGCGGGCGGCACGGTCGTCCACATGTCTTCCGGCTGGAGCGCGCTCGTTCTCGCCCTCATGCTTGGCAAACGCCGCGGCTACGGTAAAGACAAGATGGCACCGCACAACATGGTGCTTTGTATGGTCGGCACCGGGATGCTCTGGGTCGGCTGGTATGGCTTCAACGCCGGCTCCGCGCTCGCGTCGGACACTCTCGCCACGAATGCCTTCATGACTACCACCCTCGCCGCGGCCACCGCTGGATTCGTCTGGGCCATCGTGGAGCGCATCCACAAAGGCAAGATCTCGGTCCTCGGCTTCTGCTCGGGCATCGTCGCCGGTCTCGTCGTCATCACTCCGGCATGCGGATTCGTCAGTGCCAAGGGAGCGATGCTCATCGGCGTTCTCGCCGGCACCATCCCGTATCTGTCCGTCATGTTCCTCAAGCCCATCCTCAAAGTGGATGACGCGCTCGACACCTTCGGCATTCACGGCGTCGGCGGCACCCTCGGTGCGCTCGTCACCGGCTTCCTCGCCAGCAGCGATGTGAACGCTAACCTCAAGACAAACCTCGCGGACATCGTCGGCAGCTCCCTTTGGCTCGAACAGCTCAAAGCCTGCGGCTTGACCATCGCGCTGTCCGTCGGCGCTACGATCGTGATTACGCTCATCGTGAAAGCCGTCATCGGCCTGCGTCCTACTGAAGAGGAAGAACAGCAGGGCCTCGACCTCGCCGAGCACGGCGAAGAAGGTTACCACGGAGTCTGATCTCCTCGCGGCAGCTACTGTCGCAATCAATACTGCGCCCGGTCCGGTTCATTCCGGCCCGGGCGCTTTTTTGTAATCCAATCTCAGCGCTGCACAGTGCGCACCGGCAACTGCGGCATCTTCGCTTTGTTCACCAGGCTGACAAACTCGCGGCGCAAACCACCGGGGTCACTTCCGCGGGCGCCACCGGCCCAATCGAGCACGCTTTCGCGGGTGGCGCTGCCCGTATGCGGCGAGCCGCGAAGCAGCAGTCCAAAGGAAGTGACGGCAGCCGTGAAACGAAAATCCGCGTCCGCCTGCGCGAAAGATTTCGTGCCACCAGCCGGGCAGGTGAAGACCGCCATCGTGCTCTGTGAAGCCTCGGGCAGTTTGTGACGGATGCGAAGCGTGGCGAGCAGACCTGCGGAGGTCGCGGGTTCGTATTGATACAGGACCGTGACCCGCTGACCCGCGCCCATGTCGCCGCTGTCCCGGCGGTCGTTGGCAAAATCCTCATTCGCCATGACCCGGTTTTCGTAGCCGAGCAGACGGTAGCGTTTCGCTGCCGCGGGATTCCACTGAAGCTGGAGTTTCACATCTTTCGCCACCGTAAGCAGCGTGCCGGTGGCGTCGGCATCCAGCACCTTTTTCGCTTCATCCACGCTGTCTATGTAGGCGTAGTTGCCGTTCCCTTTGTCAGCGAGCATTTCGAGCGTGCTGTCCTTGAGATTTCCCATGCCGAATCCAAGCACACTCAGGAAAACGCCGCTTTTCGCTTTGGACTCGATCAGCCGCTGGAGAGCCTTTTCGTCCGTCATTCCGACATTGAAATCACCATCGGTGGCAAGGATCACGCGGTTCACCCCGCCCCGGACAAAATTCTCCGAAGCCACCCGATAGGCGAGTTCGATGCCTTCGCCGCCATTGGTGGAACCACCGGCATCCAGATGTCGAATCGCCTGGCGGATCGTGGATTTCTGCCCGCCTCCCGTCGCTGGCAGCACAAGTCCTGAACTCCCGGCATATGATACCATTGCGATCCGGTCCTCCGGCCTCAGACCGTCTGCCAGGAGTTGCAGCCCCTTCTTCACCAGCGGTAGTTTATTGGGCTCATCCATGGAACCGCTGACATCCACCAGAAAGACGAGATTCGCCGCCGGACGCGCCGCTGCCGCCACTTCCCGCGTTCGCAGCGCAATTTTCAAAAGCCGGTCTCCCGGCTGCCACGGACACTCTGCTGTTTCCATGCTCACAGCGAACGGCTGACCGGGTGCCGGCTGCGGATACTCATAGGGAAAATAGTTCACCATCTCCTCCAGCCGCACCGCTCCACCTGGCACTTCCTCTCCACTTTGAATCAGCCGCCGCACGTTGGCATACGATGCGGTGTCCACATCCGCGCCAAAGGTGCTGACCGGTTGCGCGGCGGTGCGGACGAAGGCGTTTTCCTTCACCGGCGCATAGGACTCCGTGCTTTGACCGACCCATGAAGGACTCGATGCCATCGGTGCCGGAGCGTAGGCCGCCGCCGAAGCTGCGCGTGATTGAGCCTTCGCTTTGCTCAGCTTGCTGCCGGCAGAGGCAGGGGCGCTGTAGGCATTGGATGAGGGACTGTAACTGCTGCTGGTGCAGCCGCACAGAATGGAAACGAGGGTGAGAGCGGTGGTGCGAATAGCGGGATGGTTCATGGTTTTGTCTGCTAAGTTTCCAGCAGTAAAACAGCGATGTTGGAGACCGTCAAACTCTTTTGCGGTAAATTTAGCACTTAAGCGCTCTACCTGCTCGCGCGCGGGTTGCTCTCAGCAGCAGTCGCTTCCGTCCGCTCCGTTACAGGACGCGGCGGCGGTCGTGGCGTTGTAGTCCTGACCTTTGGTCTCGCGCGGATGGCGGAGCCTCATGCCGGAGCAGTCGAAGGGCGGCGCGTCTTGCGGAGCTACAGGCGTGAGCGGCTCGATGAACTCAAAGCTCCCGCGATAGGGCTCGCGCTGGTAAAGGCGGAAGGTTTTGTCGCACACGGCATAGCGCCTTCCGCGTTCGAGAGCGTGGCCGTCGTCGTCGAGCACTTTGCGGAACGGGCCTTTGTAAATGACGGCCTGATTGTGATCGAAACACGCGCCCTGTTTTCCTTTGAACGCCTCCACCGTCATGCTGCGAAACTCGAAACCCTGCACGGTGCGCCATGGTTCACGGTCCAGTTTCAGTACCCGGACGCCGTGGAAGCCGGCTTCTTCAAATGCCTTCAGAAACGCTTCCTCCTGAAACGCGCCGCTGATACAGCCGCTCCAGAGTTCGGGATCCTGCTGCAATTCGTCAGGCACCACTTCATCGCTCACGATGTCGGAGATCACGGCGCGACCGCCGGCTTTGAGCACACGGAAAATTTCATCGAACAACTGGCGGCGGTCGCGCTGTTCCACGAGGTTGAGCACGCAGTTGGAGACGACAACATCAATGCAGTGGCTGGCGATGAGCGGCCGGCGCACGCGTAGATCGGCGGCGAGATCGAGAGCGCGGAGAAACGAATTGCTGTCGTTGACGGGACACGTGGCGAGTTCCTCATCCAGCGCCTCAAGGTCCAGCGCCAGGTCCTGGATGCGGCCTTTGCGAAACTCCACATTCGCAAAGCCCGCACTGGCGGCGACGACGGGCGCATTCCGTCGCGCCACGTCCAGCATGTCATCGGTCATATCCACGCCGATCACTTTTCCCGCCGGTCCCACCACCTGACTGGCGATGAAGCAAATCTTCCCCGTGCCGCTGCCAAGATCGAGCACCGTTTCGCCCGGGCGGACGTGTTGTGAGGGATCGCCGCAGCCGTAGTCACGCTCTATGACTTCAGCGGGGATGATCTTCAGGTATTGCGGGTCGTAAATGACAGGGCAGCAGAGCGCGGCCTCGCGTTCTTTGGCCCCGGCGGCATAGCGCTGCTTGACGGCGAGTTCAGCGTTCATGGGGAATGGATCACTTGCCGGCGGATTTCCATGGGCCGTGCGCCAGCCAGCCGGCCATGGCACCGGACCAGGCGGCGACCGACTTGTCCGAACGCAGTCCGTAGCCGTGCCCTCCATCGGCGTAAATGTGCAACTCAGCAGGGATTTTCAGCTTCTGCATCGCCAGCAGCCAGCCTGTGGCGTTGGCGCAAGGCAGAGGATCATCCATGGCGTGGGCCAGAAACGTCGGCGGCGTGTCCGGGCCGATGAGCAGCTCGGGATTGATGCCGGATGCGGGATCCTTCGCGTCCTTCAGAAGATAGGCGGAATAGATGAGCCCGGCGAAATCCGGCCGGCAGGAGACTTTGTCGATGTCATCGCGCCCGTCGTAGCTGCGCTTCGCGTGATTGGTCGCCGCCATCGCCGAGAGATGCGCGCCTGCGGAGAAGCCCATGATCCCGATTTGATCCGGCGCGATGCCCCATGCCTCCGCGCGGGAACGCACAAGGCTGATGGCCCGCTGCGCATCCTGCAGCGCCGGAAGGTGGCGCACGTCGCCTGATTTCGGCAGGCGGTATTTCAACACCAGGGCATGATAACCGAGACCGCTCAGCCAGGTGGCCACTTCCGTTCCTTCCAGGTCCCACGCGAGAATATTGTAGCCACCTCCGGGGCAAATGATGATCGCCCGCTTCGCTGCTTTGTCCGCCGCGGGCTTGAAATATTCGAGGAGCGGCTCGCTGACATTCTTAACCGCCAGGGTGCCGCCCATGTGCGCGGTCACTTCGGATTTCTCAGGGCCTTCGATCTTCCAGCCGCCGGGCAGTTCGCCTTTCCAGCCACCCTCCTGCCAGATTTTGATGGTCTCATCCGCGGGACGGACAGGCGGCTTGTCGGCAGCAGCGGGAAGGGTCATGCAAAGGAGGAAAAGCAGCGGGCGCAGTAAGTTCATGGGGCCGAGCATGCACAGGCAGAGAGCCGAGGGCAAGCACGCCGGTTCTGAAAAGATAAATTCCGTTCCGGGCAGCGCTTGCGGCGGGACTGTCCGGCTGCTTGAGGCTGGCACCCCATTCCATCCAATGAAAATCGCGCCTCTATTCCCGCTGCTCCTCGCCCTGATCCCTGCCTCAGCATCGGAGGTCGTAGATCAGGTGCAGACTTGGCTAAAACTCCCGCCGGAAAAGCGTCAGGCGATCCCCGCAGCGGTGGAGACGGCGCCGCTTTCCAAAGAGGACGCCGCGACGCTGACAAAGCTCCTCTGGGAAGACCGCGTCGCCACTTTGAAGAAAGAGCGTGCGGACGAAGTGAAAGCCAAAGTGCTGACGCACGGCGATAAGAAAATGAAATACGAGGTGGTCCGCTTCGGTTCCAAAACCGGAAAGCAGCCGCTCTTCATTTCCATGCACGGCGGCGGCGGAGCGCCTGCGGAAGTCAACGAATCCCAGTGGGTGAATCAGGTCAAGCTGGGTCAGGCCTACAAGCCGGCGTCCGGTCTCTACGTCGCCCCTCGTGCGCCGACGGACAGTTGGAACCTTTGGCATGAGGCGCACATTGATCCGCTCTTCGACCGGCTGATTCAAAACATGGTCGTGTTCGATGACGCCGATCCCGACCGCGTCTATATCATGGGCTACTCTGCCGGGGGCGACGGTGTCTATCAACTCGCACCGCGCATGTCCGACCGCTGGGCGGCTGCCTCCATGATGGCCGGACATCCGAATGAAACCTCCCCGCTGGGCCTGCGAAACATTGGTTTCACTCTCCACGTCGGCGCGGACGACGCCGCTTATAACCGCAACAAGATCGGCGGCGAATGGGCCACCAAACTCGACGATCTGCAGAAGGCCGACCCCAAAGGCTATCAGCACTTCGTCCACGTCCACAAAGGCTGCGCCCACTGGATGAATCTCGAAGACCGCGAGGCCATTCCCTGGATGGAAAAGTTCACCCGCAACCCCCTGCCGGAGAAAATCGTCTGGCGTCAGGATGATGTGACGCACGACCGCCTCTACTGGCTCGCTGTTCCTCAGGCTGAGGCCAAGGGCGGCCAGGAAATCATCGCGGAGCGCAGCGGCCAGAGCATCTCCGTCACCGCGAAGAGCAACGCCCACGTCACCCTGCTGCTCAACGACGCCCTGCTCAATGTGGACGAGCCCGTCACCGTCACGGTCAATGGCAAGGCCCTGCCGCCGCAGCGCGCCACCCGCACGCTCGCCGTCATCCGCCGCACGATGGATGAACGCGGCGACCCCGGGCTCGTCTTCAGCGCAGAGATCAAGATCACCCCGTAATCACCAGCGGCTCCGGGCCGGGGCTGTTGAACTCCGCCTCGCCCGCAATCACCGCGCCGGGCGCAAACACGGCTGGCCCCTTCACGCTGAGCCGGCGGCAGTGACGCAGCCCGGGCACGCCGCGCGCGATGAGCCGCTCCAGGCCGTCCACCATCTTGTAGTGCGCGCCGTCCAGTTCCACGACCGGCGGCCGGCCCTGACACTCCGGCGCCAGCTCCAGCCGGTGGTCCGGCGTGAGGACACAGGCGTCGCTGCGGATGATGAGCAAGTCGCTCGTCGTCTTCACCGGCGCGAATCGCTCCCGCCCCACCGCTATCGCCGCCGCACCGGCGAAGCTCTCAATCGCTGCGCCCATCGCCGTCTCCAGTTGATACACCTTCGGGCTTTTTCCGTCGCGCGGATCGGCGGTCTTCTCGTTGCGGATCATCGGCAGGGGAATGAGGCCGTCGTTGGCATCGAGCGCTTCCTTGAGGCGGTCGAGGCGGATCCAGAGGTTGTTCGTGTTGAAGTAACGGTGCCGCGCGATGTCCTGGAATGCGGCTTCATCCGCCTTCGGGCACTGCGCGCTTTCACGGAGGATCAGCCGTCCATCGCTGCGGCGCTGCGCGAGATGCCCGCCCTTCTTGTCGGCCTCCGTGCGCGCCGTTACCTCCATCACAAACGGCGCGCCACTCTGCGCGAACCAGCCCAGCAACCGCGGGTCCAGCGTCGCGCCGAGATTGTCAGAGTTCGACACAAACGCATAGATGATCCCCTCCGCGAGCAACCGGTCCAGCCAGCCGCTGCCGGCGAGACTGGCATAAATGTCCCCGTGTCCCGGGGGGCACCATTCCAGCTCCGGGTCCGCCGGCCAGGCCAGCGGCGTCAGGCCGTCCACCAGGAGCTTCGGCACCTTGTTCTGCATCAATTCCAATTCCCCCGCCCCGCCGAGCGCCGGATACTTTTCCAGGAACCCCAGCGTGTCCTCCGATGTGGAAAAGCTGTTCATCACCAGAAACCGCGGCGCATTTCCGCCGCCGGCCTCGGCGCGCAGATGCAGGATTTGCCGCGCGATGAGATCGAGAAACGTCAGGCCCTCCCGCACGGTGAGCAGACTCTTCGCCTTCTCCAACCCCATGCCCGTGCCCAGCCCGCCGTTGAGTTTCACGATCACCGTCTGCCGCAGCAATTCCCAAAACCTCTCCCTGCTCACCTCCGGCAGCGCCGCCGCCGCC
>JANOZA010000110.1:0-6253 GCA_031429155.1 Verrucomicrobiota bacterium
TGCTCCACCACACCCTGTCGCGGGATGTGAAACAGGGGAGCCTCCGTGTTGCGAAAGATGAGGATGTCCCCGTCGAATTGATTCCGCACCAGCGACATCGCCAGCATCTTCGCCAGCAGGCGGTGGCCTCCCGTGCCGGGAGCATCAAAGGCAATGGTGTAGGCAACGTGCATGGAAAGATTAGAAAACTTGATGAGCAGAAATATTTTTCAGCGAACGAATAAAAAGGATTGGCGCTCAGGTCCAAAGCGTGCTATTCGCCGGAATATGAACTTTAAATCCCAAAATCCTGACGTAGAAACACAGCGCGGTCAAGTTCTCGGATCAAGATTCACCCGCCGCCGTTTCCTAGCGGCTGGGGGAGCGGCCACGGCTGGTCTTGTCCTGACGATGCAGCCACGGTGGGTTATGGCGACAGACCCGCCTGCGGGGAGTGGAGAAGATAATACGAAGCGAGTGATCAAAACGATGACCACGGTTTTTGATTGTCCCGCGATCGACCATACGATTCAAGTGCAGGGGAACACTTACTACGCCTTCTTCATCCACGTGCATGAACAAGTGCGGGCCTACCTTGACTCTCTCAATCCGGTACCGACTGTTACTGGACCTACGGTCACGTGGGTTACCATTCCGAATGACGCAATGCGCACCAGCACTACTTTTAATGGCTCGCCCTTTGCTCCGCCTAATGCCCCGAATCAAAATACGGCCGGAATCATTCTTTCTGAGCCCCAAATCGTCAATGGTGTTTGGACAGCTTCGATCAGAATCTTGCACCCCGGTGGCGCAAAAACATCGTCGATCACCTACCATTACCATTCCAATTCCACAGGCCTGGATTATTGATGCGGGATTTTTGCTGCTTGTTCCAAAATAAAGCATCCAATCAATCTCGTCGGGCCCATGAAATCGAAGATTAGGTTCATTTGGGCTCTGGTCGCCGTGCTGTTGGTTCTTTTGGTGGGTTATTTCTGTTTTTGGCAATCGCCGGCAATCGCTCGGAATTCCCAAACGGCAAAACCAGATCGCCAAATCCAAACTTCTAAAACTGGCCTAAGTAGCCCACGCAAGGCGGATCAGTCACCACAGGCGGCGAACAATATCTTTGAGGCGAGCGATTTGGAAGCATTGGTGGGAGAAGTAAGAAAGAGACTTCGGGAAAGTGAAGCAGCCCGTCGGATTGTGCTCAAATCCTCGGACTCGGACAGCGGCGAACAAAATATCATCATGGCAATTCCTGCACCTAATCGTGAAGTGCTTTCGATGATTGAGGAAGATTGCGCAAAGTCGGGGCTGCTTGCTGAATTCGGTCCAAATTCTCATAATGCGTTCAACGCGGCTCTGAAACAACTTGGGGACTACGTATCTTTTTCGGCATCAAAAAGCGGTGTTAATGTGTGGAAAGAGGTCTCGCGGACTCCCCGAAACAGGATTTTGAAAATAGTCCTGAATGATAGTGCAGGCTATCTCAGCGTTGCCTTTACTGATACCGCTGATGAGGTATCCAAATTCTGGCATGCAGAAACGCAGCAAGTTTTGATGACTGAAATTGAGACGTACGGCAGGTTGACGCCAGCGGAAGCAGCCGTTCGTTTTGGCCATTTGTTTGCTATCGAAGGTAATGAGACTCTCCATGCACCTCCGGGTTCACCCGAGAAGGCGCGAGAATGATCGCCCGTCACATCTCAATCCGGCCCATGCGGGCAACAACCCTTTATTCCAAGATGAAGAAAGGGGTCAGGAGAGGATTCATGACAAGTCACTTGCTGCGGGGCAGCAGCGGACACATTTCAGATTCCTGGCGGGGGAGATGCTAGCGGCAAAAGTTGCATGGCATCCTTTTGGGCGCTTTCAGGACCGAAAGGGACCCGGCACCACGATCAGGGGAAGAGCGTGGTGAGCGGCAGCGAGAAACCGGCAAGAGCCGAGGAGGCTAACCTGTCTCCTGCGGAGTAGATGAGGGACTCCGTGTAGGCATCGCCCACGGGAAGAGTGAAGCGTTCGACCTGATTCTTGGAGGCGAGGACGAGCCAGACTTCAGCGACGCCGGCGGCGGCGTAGGCGGGGAGGAGTTCGCGGTCGGCGGACTCGGTGATGACGGCGACTTCGACGACGAGGAGGGCGGTGCCGGGGTGGGCAGTGGCGTAGTCGCTGCGCTGCCCGGTGACGACAGAGACATCCGGCTCGGGTTCGGAGTCCCCTAGGGTGAGAGGGGCTTCCTGGCGGACCCAGTATCTCTTCGCGGACCAGGTGTCGAGGAGTTCACGGATTTGATCGGTCAGGCCGGTGTGTTTCGGGGACTTGCCTGCCTTTTCAAAGATGACACCGCGGATGAGTTCGGCGCGGCGGGGCACGAGGTTCTGATCCTGCATCCAGTGGTAAGTGGCCACGCTGATGGGTACCGCGCGGCGGCGGATGTCAGGATGTTCGAGGACGGGAATCATGGGGGCGAGCATAGGCCGGACAGGGCCTGGGGGGCAAGGTTTTCTGTCTCCTGCTGCTCAGGCTTTTAGCCCCACATGATCAGCCTGTTCGAGGAGGGGTTTCCAGCCGGCTTTGCTGCCCTCCAGCAGAATAACGGGCTGCCATCCGGGATAGATTTCCGGGGCGAGGAGGAGATTGGCGAGGGCTCCGCGGTAGTAGCTCTCGTGGGTGCCGAAGAGGTTGAAGGATATGAGGTTCATGGCGGGAGTGTGCGGGCGGGTGTCGTCTGGAGCGGGGAGAAAATCCTGTTCCCGCCCGCAAGATGTGCTACCCTCCCTGGATGACGGCGACATTCGAACAAATCCGGGAAGCGGCCCTGCACCTGCCGAAGGGGGAGCAGGCGCGGTTGCTCGCGGCGGTGGCAATGGAGGTGACGGATGCGTTTCCGGGGATTGATTTTCAGCAGGGCGTGTGCGGCGGGGCGGCACGGGTGGTGCGGACGCGGATTCCGCTTTGGACCCTGGAAGCGGCGCGGCGGGAGGGAATGAATGACGCCGCGATTCTGGCGGCCTGGCCGGGGCTGACGGCGGAGGACCTGGCGAATGCTCATGCCTATGCGCGCAGCCACCGGGCGGAGATGGATCGGGAGATCGCAGCGAATAACGACGAGTCGTAATGGCGCGGCTCTACTCAAACGAAAACTTTCCGCGGCCGGTGGTGGAGGCGCTGCGCCGCCGTGGGCATGATGTGGTGACCTCACTGGAAGCCGGGCAGGCGAACCTCGGCATCCCGGATGACCAAGTGCTGATATTTGCCACCACGGAAGGCCGCGCGGTGCTGACGCTAAACCGCGGGGATTTCATCGCACTGCATCACCGCAGCAGTGCTCATGCGGGGATCATCGTCTGCACATTCAATGCTGATTTTGCTGCTCTGGCGCAGAAAATTGGCGCGGTGCTGGAATCCGCCGGTTCGTTGGAAGGCCAACTCATGCGGGTGAACCGGGGACAGTGAGCGCACCCGCCCCGCAGGTTGAGTAAAATGCCACCGTTTCCAGCCGGGTGCCGGTCAGATGTTCTCAATTGACGTTAGGTAGCGTTAGGAAACAGCAGCCGTGGCGAAAAACAGGTGTGCGGGATTTCCGCACAGGTGTGCGGCGGGAAAAAACAGGTGTGCGGGAATTCCGCGCAGGTGTTTTCGGGGCTGGGGGAGGTCGCATGGCCGGAAAACAGGTGTGCGCTTTGTCCGCACAAGTGTGCGGGATTTCCGCGCAGGTGTGCGGCGGAAAAAAACAGGTGTGCGGAAGTTCCGCACAGGTGTTTTCCGGGGTGGGGGCGGTCGCGGAGCGGGAAAACAGGTGTGCGCTTTGTCCGCACATCTGTGCGGAAAGTCCGCACAGGTGTTTGGTGGGAAAAAACAGGTGTGCGCTTCTTCCGAACAGGTGTGCGGCGGGAAAAAACAGGTGTTCGGAGGTTCCGCACAGGTGTTTTCATGGGGTGGGCGGGTGTTGCCGCCGGGGGTACAGAGTGCCGCCGGGCGGGGACGTGGGTCAGAACGTCCCGCCCGGCGGTGCGTATGGGTGGCTCACGGGTGCGTCTTCTTAAGACGAGGAGCCGGGGTCGCCGCTGCTGCTGCCGGGGTCGCCGGAGGACGAGCTGCTGCTGCCGGGGGTGCTGCCCTTTTTGGGGCGGACGCCGAGGCGGATTTTTTGCAGTTGTTTGGCGAGGTTCGTCTTCTTGCCGAGGCCACCGGAGACGAAGTCTATGAGGCTGGAGAAGCCGTCGTAGGTGAGGACGGATTGGCCATCCACGGCGATGGTGGCGTCCTTGAGCGCGGTCTTGGCGCCTTCCTGGGCGGTGTCTTTTTGCACGAGCAACGCTTTGAGCGCGGTGAGGGCGGTGGTCAGTGTGGCGGGCGTCATTCCCTTGGCGGTGATGGCGGCGCTGTTGGCGGTGATGAATTCCAGGAACAAGTCTATTGCTCCGAGAACGGATGGGACTTTGTAGGCCATAATAGTGGGTTTCTCTGTTCCTCCATCGCTCCGGCCCGGCTGCTCGCCGGAGTGAGACGGGGGTTTGGTTTAGCAGGTGAAGCCGGGAAACTTCCGTCGCAGGTGTCGTCTTTTTCCGCACAATATTCCAGGGCGGGTGAGGATTTGCCCGAAACTATATTTCAGAAGTTTTCATGCCTGCTTTACCCGTGGGGAGTATGCTCTGCGGTTTTGGGAGGCGTCATGACTCTAACCAAACAGAAAGTGTATTTGTTCAACTGGCCATCGCCTGTGGGTGGGGCGGGGACGAAGGTGACGCATCTGCTGCGGCTGCTGCACGCGGACTATGAATGGATCGCGGTGCCGAACACGGAGGCGCAGTTTTCAGATACCAAAGTGCGCGCCTGGCTGCGGCGGCTGGGAGTGAAGGCGGCGCGGTGGGAGGATCTGCCGGCGCGGCTGGAGGGCTGGGGTCTGTGTCTCTGCAATACGTGGTGGCTGCTGGAGGGGCGGGCGGTGGAGGCGCACGCGCGCGGGCTGCGGCTGGTGTGGAGCAGTGAAATGATGTGGCATCACATGGCGGAGCTGGGAGCCGTGGGCGCGGGGGTGCTGGATGCGGTGCTGTTTGTTTCGTCCGGGCAGCGGGCGGCGCTGGCGAAAAGTTATGCGCAGATGTCAGGGGCGACCGTGCCGCAGCGGTCGGCGGCACTGCGGATGCCGCGGGTGGCCGAGCCGGGACTGCGGGAGAAGGTGTTGTCAGGAAAGCTGGGCCGGGTGCGCTGGGTGGAGACGGGGAACTACATAGACCCGGCATGTTATCGCTGGCGCGACCGGCGGCGGGAATCTGCGAAGGGAGGGGAGTTCGTCATTGGCCGTCTGTCGCGGGCGGCGGTGGAGAAGTTTCCTGCGGATTTTCCTGACAGTTACGAAAGTCTCGGCCTGCGTGGAAAAGTGAGGGCGCGGGTGATGGCGTGGAGTGAGGAGTTGAGCGCGCGCTGGCCGGGGATGGTCGGGAAAGATGCACCGCTGAATTGGGAACTGCTGCGGGCGATGGAGGAGGAGCCGGCGGCGTTTCTGAGGTCGCTGGATTTGTTCGTCTATGAACTGGGCCCGCGCTGCCGGGAGAGTTGGGGTCGCGCGGCGGTGGAGGCGATGCTCTGCGGAGCGGTGCCGCTGGTGCCGCGGGGCGGGGGACATCACCTGGAGCATTTGGTGAGGCACGGGGAGTCGGGATTTCTCTGCGGGGATCGCGGGGAGTTTTCGGAATATGCGCGGCTCATGCAGGACGATGCGGCGCGGCGATTCCAAATGTCGCGAGCGGCGCGCGACTGGGCCGCCGGGGAGCTTTGCCATGCCGAGCGCCACCGCCGGATGTGGCGGGAAGTGTTCGAGGGGTGAGTGAGGATGTCCGTCGGGGGCATCCGGGAAACAGGTGGCCTCTCCCGGTGAAATGAAGATTGCGTGCGCGAGGGACGGGGCTTCCTGCGCTGCAACTTTCGGGATTTCTCAATCTATGAACCCTCCCAACCGCCGTTCGTTTCTCAGAAACAGCACTGCATTTACCACGCTAGGGCCGAGGAGATTTCGGTGAGCGCAACGAGTCGGCGCAAAACAAGTTCAGCGTGAAACTTGCGGCGGCGGGTGTGGCGTGAGACCTATTTGTATTGGGCAAAGAGGTCGTGCCCGTGCCATGCGCTCACGGCGTCTGCGGCGCGGTGGAGCGCGGCATCAATGGCCCCGTCGGGCTTTGTTTTGTCAGACGAGCGCTGATTGAAGAGCACGGCCCACGACAGGCCGTCCCAGCGGCGGACAAGGAGGGTGGAAGTGCCAGGCAGG
>JANOZA010000111.1:0-3206 GCA_031429155.1 Verrucomicrobiota bacterium
TGATGGAACTGCGTGACGGGCGGGCCGTCATCGGCAGGGGCAGGTTTCTTGCGGGCAGGCATGGGAGAAAGTCGCCATTCCTGGCAGGGCACGGGGCTTTTGGCGAGTGGGGAATTACGCCGGTGAATTGGACCGCTGCCGCCGCTACACTCTGAGCAATCCTGTCACAGCGCGCCTCTGCCGCGAACTCTGCGACTACCCCTGGTGCGGCCCGCATCGGCAGGCTCCCCTGTAACGCAGGCTTCCAGCCTGCCGCAAACTTCTGCGAATACGAACGCCGTGGCCTTGCTGGGCCTATCGGTAAGCGACCCTCCACCCCAGGCGGAGATGCAGTCCCTGGCCAACAAGCTGGATGAGTTGATCAATGCCCTGCGGAGATAGAGCGGGCAGCTCACATCCCTGGCCGCTGATCCGCCGGGCGTCGAAGAATTCCAAAGATTCTTCCAAACGCCGCAGGGAAAACCCACAACACGCTGATGAACCATCACTCGTATGTCATCAGCCACTATCCGAACACTCCTCCTCGCTGCGCTTTTCAGCCAGCCGGTCCACGCTCTCCAGATTAACCTGACGTATGCCACCACGGGGCAAGCCCTGAGCATCCCGGCGGGCGATGCGGACGGCTCGCAGCTCATGGCTCTCGCGGAAGCGGCGGCCACTCATTGGGAGGGCATCATCAAAGACGCGCACACGCTCAATCTGACGATCCGCTACGACAACGGGATCGGCACCGGTGTCATTGGATTGTTCACCCAGACGGCGGAATCCGGCGGGCGCGTGGACTCCGGCATCATCGGCATCCGCGGCAACACGGCGTGGTATTATGATGCGACGCCAACGAACCACAGCGAGTATCAACTGGCCCCGACGCTCTTTCGCAATGCCACGGCGAACGATGCGGGGAACTTCACGGGGACGGTGCCTGGCGTGCTCGAGATCAACTTCACCGGCCTCGCTGGTCCAGGAGCGCCAGCTCTCGCGCAGACCAATGCCGATCTGCTCACGACGCTGCTGCACGAGATCGGCCATTCACTGGGAATGACGGTGCAGTTGTCCACCTGCGTGACGCAGCTGGCGGACAACGATTTTGACTGCAGCACGGCACAGACGAACGGCAACGTGATGGCGCTTGGCTTCGGCGGCACCACTGGTGCGCATACGACCTGCATCTGGTGCGTAATGAATCCCAACATCGGCACCGGCAGGCGCAAGCTGCCTTGCGCCGCGGATGCGCTGGCACTGGCGACCTGCCCGAATCCAGGTTGGTCCCAAATAGATCTGACGCGCAAGGATTTCCTCCCCGGCGGCACGACGGTATGGAATACGGCGGCGAACTGGGTGGGCGGACGCCTTCCGGATGCGGCGGACGAAGCCAACCTGCGCTACGGCAGCGATGTGCCGGGCGATCCTCTCGTTTCGCTCTCCGGCGCGGCGGTGTGCCGTGATCTGCTCGTAACCAACGCCACGCGGCTGCGAACGCTTTCCAACAAGCTGGATGTCGGCCTGACCGCGACTCTGAATTTTGACGGTAACCTGCCCGCCCCGGAAATCTTCGTGGAGAATGGCGGCGAGTTGGAAGCCGCCGACGTGGTGGTGAATGGCGGCGAACTGGACCTGTCCGGCGGCCTTGTGGACATCGCGGACGATTTGATTCTGAGCGACGCCACGTCAGGCAGGCTGGGCATACTCACCGGCTACGGCACGGTGGAGGTGGACGGCACGCTGCGGAACGACGGGCGCATCGCGGCTGGGGGCGGGAATACCATGACCTTCCACTCCGCCTCGCCCGCGCCGTGGGATCTCGACGGCGCAGCGGGTAATGGTGAGGTGCTGGCCATACTCGGCAGCTTGAACTTTGCCAGCGGCGGCGTGACGGATGCGTTCGATGGCCTCATACAAATCGAAGACCCTTACACGGTGACCTTCGGCGAGGCGTGGTTGCTGGGCACGGGCGGGCTGGTGAAATTGAACGGCGGGAATCCCGCGCTGGCGACGCTGGCCGGCGGCTTCTTCCAGGCGAATGCCGGTGGCATTCAGGTGACAGGCAAGGCGCGCATCAGTGCGCCGGTGGAGTTCGGCGGCACTCTGGAGGTGGTGCTCGGCGCGGACGCACATCTCACGCTGGACGGGCTGGCCAACATCACCGGAGGGGCCTATCTGCTGGGCGAAAATGCCGTGATGGAATTCAACAACAACACGGCCATCAGCGGCGGCGCGTTCATCATTCCCGCGGGCGCGGTGGTGCGGCTCGATGGCACGCACACTCTTTCCGGCGGCAGCTTTTCCGGCGCGGGCACGCTCGCCTTCAACGGTCTCCAAACCACGATAGACAGCGCGGTGACGATCAACTGCAACGTGCTCGACCTTGATGGCCCGGGCGGTGCCAAGCAGGTGACGGTGAACGCGCCGCTCACGCTGAACTCCGACCAGCTTGATCTCTTCGACAGCAAGTTCGACGCGGTGATGAACATCGGCGCATCGTCCGCACGACTGAATGTGAACGGCCCCGCAGCATGGACGATGGCCGGCACCATGAATCACACGACGGGCAGCAATGTCTTCGCCACTTCTCTGAGCGGCGCGCCAGTCACCATCAGCGGCACGGCCAATGTCAGCGGCAGCACGCGATGGGATGCGCGGGCCACTGTCTCCGGAACCATCAACCTCCCCGGCGCTGCGGACCGGTTGGAACTGCGTGGCGGCAGCGTGAGTGAGCCTAACCGCCTGCTCGGCGGCACCATCAGCGGCGGCGGCGTGTTGCGTGCGTCCAATGCGCGGCTCTCCGGATTCGGCACCGTCAGCACTAAGCTCGACTTCACCACCGGCAGCGCGCTGCTGGCCGACGACGGCCTGCTCCGCCTCACCGGTTCCTTCCTCACCATCCCGCCGGTCATCGGCACTTCTGACGGCGACGGCATTCTGGAAGTGGTGAACGCATGGACGCTCCCCGCCGGCAAGCTTCTAAAAATGAATGGCGGCATGGTGCGCGGCGGCACGCTGGACAACCAGGGAACCATCGGCGGCTACGGAACGCTGCACAGCAATGATCTCATCAACAACGCTGCCATCTCGGCTGAGGACGGGCAGACACTCGTCATTGATACGATCGGATCGCCGGACCTCGACGGCATTGGTACGCCGGCGGTGGTCGCCGGCCACTTTTTGGAAGCGGTACACGGCAACGTCACGGTCACCAAGGCGCCCGG
>JANOZA010000112.1:0-14496 GCA_031429155.1 Verrucomicrobiota bacterium
GGCGAACGCGCCGCCATTCCCCCACGCCACCACCGGAGAGAGCGTCATGCGATCCAGCGGCATCACAAAAATCCCCTGCTCCGTGCAGCCGCAGACAAAAATCGCCGGGATGCCGCCGAGGATATTCAGCCCCGTCGGCGGAATGAACACGCGGCAGCCGCTCACTTCCACGCCCGCCAGTCCAGGAATGGCTGCCAGCGTGAGTTGGGCAGTGATGTTGAAGGCGCTGTTGTACTTCACCACCAGCAGCCGTGACGGCTGCCCCGGCGCCACGCCCGCCGGGTAATGCGTTCCCACCACGAAAATGTCTGCGCCGGAAGTCTCCGCATCCACGCCCGCGAACACCGTGGCCGAGGGCGCGCCCACCAGCGCCGCCGGTGGCGTACCCGTGCCCGTCAGTGCCCCGGTGTTATCCCGCCGAATGAGCCGCGCCTCCGTGCTCCCGCCGGTTTGCTCGAACCCCGCGGAGTAACAGTTGCACAGGCAGTCATTATCCAGCGCCTCCTTGGCAAATGCCCCCCCATTCAGATTCCGGCTCAGCGGCCCCCAGATGGGAACCGGCACCGCCGGCGCGGAAGTGATGAGACAGAGAAGGGCAGCGAGGAGGCGTGAATTCATGCAGTGAGACGGTTGGTTGTCCCTTGCTGCATCGCCGCGGCGGAAAAGTTGCGCGGGTCGTGAAAAATTTTTCCTACGGCGCTTCCCAGAGTTTCACCGCGCCGTCCTCACACACCGCGGCGAGCCAGCGGCCGCGCGGGGAAAACAGCAGCCGCTCCACTTTCAATCCCGATGCCACCGTGCCCAGCGGGCGGCGCGTGGCCCAGTGCCAGAGCAGCACTTCGCCTTCCATGCTGGCACTGGCGAGCGTGCGGCCATCCGGCGCGAAGGCGAGGTGATGCACTTCATCGCGATGGCCGGCAATGGTGCCGGCGGGTTCCAAAGTATCGGGCTGCCACAGGCGGATTTGCTCGGTGCCGGAGAACATGGCGTAGCCGCCGGCGGTGACCGGCGCGCTGCTTTGCGGGTGAAACGCGGTCGGCATGATGAAGCGCGAACGGAAGGCGCGGCGCGCGAGTTCGCGGCCATCGGCGGTATCGAGTTCGAGGAGAACGTGCGGCGTCCACTGGCGCACCAGCGCGCGGCGGCCATCGGCGGACAGTGTGAGGCTGCGCACCGGTTCCTGGAAGTGGCGGCGGCTCCAGCGGAGCGCTCCGGTGGTGGTGTCCCATGCGGCGACGGTGCCGTCGGCGTGGCCGGTGAGGCAGAGCGTGCCGTCCGCGGAGAGCACGGCGTGGCGCGCGGGGGAGGGCTGATGCAGATCGGTCGGATCAGACTGATCAGACCGATGCATCACCGCCGCGCCCTCAGTGATGCTCACGCTCAACAGCCGCTCGCCGCAAAATGCCAACGCCGACTCCGCCGGCAATGACACGCGCTGCACCATGCGGCGCGCGGCGGCATCCCACAGCGCCACGGTGCCGCCTTTCTCCGCCACGGCGATCTGCGCATCATCTGCGGAGAACGCCACCGGCCCGGCGGCTCCGGTGACTGCTGTTTTCACTGCCGCGGCGGCGGCAGGCCACACGCAGACTTCGCCATCCACACTGCCCGTGGCGATCTCTGCGCCGCCGGGCTTCCAGGCAATGCACGTCACGCCGCTGCGATGACCGCGCAGCAGCTGTGGCGGCTCATCATTCATGGAAAACACGCGCACCACCTGGTCCAGACACGCCGTCGCGAGGCGCGTGCCATCCGGCGACCACGCGACACCAAAGATCCGCCCGCCGTGGCCTGACAACGTGCGCCGCAGCTTTCCATCCTGCCACAACTGCGCGGCGTGATCATTCGGCGCGCAGACCGCCAGCGTCTGGCTGTCCGGCGAGAACGACATCGCGCCGAGCAATTCCGCGCTGCCTTTGCCAAACTCCGCGCGCACCGCGCCGGTCGCAGCATCGCGCAGGCGGATCACTTCGCGGTCATTTTCGGCCAGTGTCCGGCCGTCGGGCGAGAGCGCGTAGTTGTAGCCATCCGCCACCGCCTGTCGCTGCACCGCGCCGCCGGGAAGTGCGCGCCATTCCAGCGACTTCGCCGGATAGCCCTGAGCCACGATCATCTGCTCCGGCCCTGCGAAGAACCCCTGGCCATAGCCATCCTGCTGCCACACGATAACGCCGCTGCGCGCATCGCGCAGATGCGTGTGACCATCGCCGCCAGCGGCCAGCCAGCGTCCGTCACTGGAAAAACTCAGCGACACCGTGCGCATTCCATCGCCCGCGCCGGGCAGCGCGCGACCCTTGCCGTCGGCCGCATTCCAAAGACCGAGCGTGCCATCGAGTCCGGCACTAGCGAGGGTGACGTAGCTCGACTTTCCAAAGTCGAGTATGGTTGGCGCGTTCTCGACTTTGGAAAGTCGAGCTACGTTGTCAGGAGAATATGCCAGCGCATTCACAATGCCGCCGTGCGCCTGCCAGCGGCGCAGCACCTGGCCGCCGGCGCGTGCGCGCAGCCAGCGCCATTCCCAGCCGCGCAGGTCTGCGGCATCGGTGTGACGTTCCAGCGCGCGGACAGCGGTATCGTAGTCGCCGGCTTCCATGAGTTGCAGCGAGAGCAGCATGTCCGCGGCGTAAAGATTTTCGCGCGTGATGGCCGCCTGCTGCGCCACGCGGGCCTGACTCTTCCACCACACCGCTCCGGAAATGCCCGCGGCCACCAGCGACACCGCAAGCAGCGCGGCCAGCGCGGGGCGGCGGCGCATCCATTTCGCCACGCGCTCCCATGCGTGCGGCGCGCGGGCCAGCACCGGCTCGTGTCGGCGCCAGCGTGCGAGATCATCGGCGAAACTTCCCGCCGAGCCGTAGCGGCGCGCGGGTTCTTTCTCTAAAGCCTTCAAGCAAATCGTGGCGAGGTCGCGGTCC
Source organism: Verrucomicrobiota bacterium (assembly GCA_031429155.1). Classification (GTDB taxonomy): domain Bacteria; phylum Verrucomicrobiota; class Verrucomicrobiia; order Verrucomicrobiales; family V1-33; genus V1-33. The sequence continues at coordinate 2,916 of JANOZA010000112.1, forward strand.
ACGCGGCCGTGCGTGGAAACCGGTGCCGTGGCCTCCTGCTCCACCGCCGCGCGCACGGCATCGAAATTCCCCGCCGTGGAAAACGGCGGGCGCCCTGACAAGAGCGCGTAGAGCAGCGCGCCCATGCTGAAGACATCGCTCGCCGTCGTCGCCGCGGCGCTGCCGTGCGTCAAAATCTCCGGTGCCATGTAGCCGGGCGTGCCGAGCGCCGCGCCGCTTTGCGTGAGGCCCGGCGTGGTGTCGCCGATGCGGCGGGCCAGTCCGAAGTCGCTCACCAGCGGCTCGCCGTCGGCATCCAGGAGAATGTTCGCCGGCTTCAAATCGCGGTGCAGCAGCCCGCGCTGATGCGCGTGATGCACCGCCCGCGCGATCTTCTCCGCCAGCGCCGCCGCCTCCGCCGGACGCGGCACGTCGCCGCGCGCGAGCCGGTCGCCGAGACTCCCGCCGGGCACCAGTTTCATGGCCAGGAAATGCCGTCCGTCCGCGAAGCCCACCTCATGCACCGGCACGATGTTCGGATGCTCCAGGCTCGCCGCCGCCTCCGCCTCTGCGCGGAAACGCCGCAGTTCCGTCTCGCCCGCCAGACCGCCAGCCAGTGGCAGCTTTAGAGCCACCTCGCGATTCAAACTCCTTTGCCGTGCGCGCCACACCACGCCCATCGCGCCGTGGGCGAGTTCTTCCAGCAACTCATAATCACCCAGCGTCCGCGACGGCGCAGCGACCGCCGAGCCGAGCATCTGCGCGAAGACGCATCGCGGGCACACGCCGTCCGCCACGGCACGGAGAGGCGCGGAGCAGACAGGACAGAGTGCGGGGGGCATGATGGTGAATGCAGCGGGCGGCGCGGAAAGTTGCGGGGGAAGTTGGAGTCCCGCCTTTAGGCGGAATCATCATGCAGAGAAAGCGGAACGCCACGCGCGCCACGGCTCGAGTAGATGATTCCGCCTGAAGGCGGGACTCCAACAAAAACGCCACCCCGGGCTTGCGGCCCGGGGTGGCGTGTCCTGACGAAAGGGCGGTCACATGCAGTAGCCCTTTCTGTTGTTTACCCCTTTCATCAGGGAAGTGGAGCCACGCGGTAGAAGACTCGTTTGCTGCCTGCCGGCAGGGTGGTGTCGCCGTAGTGGAGGTGTCCACCGGTGCCGGGGACGGTGCCGAGGGCAGACCAGGTGGTGAGATTGAAGGTTCGCTCGACGCGGTAGGACACGCCGGACACGGAGTCGAAGGACACCATCGGCTGGGCGGTGCCGGCACCGTGGAGTTCGATGCGGAGCAGGCTCGTGCGGTCTTTCGGGTTGGTGCGGGAGAGCGACTCGAAGAAGTCACTCGCGCCGTCGCCATCGTAGTCGGAGGTGGCGGTGGCGGTGGTGAGGTTGCCGAAGTTTTGCTGCTCCCAGGTGTCGGTGATGCCGTCGCCGTCGGTGTCCGTATTGGTGGTGCCGGGAGCGGCGAAGGTATCGCTCAGGGTGATGAGGAGCTGGCGGTCGGTGCTGTCGCCGCCGAGTTGCCAGAAGAAGACGCCGGCATAGCCATTGCTGCGGCTGTAGTTGGCTTTCTCGAAGATGGCCTGGGGATCATCGTAGGTGATGACGCGGTGGGTGCCGATGGCATCGAAGAGCCAAGGGACTTTGGCGTCATTGTCCCAGGTGCGGAGATATTGCTTCGCGGGGCCGGCGACGATGGAGGCGTAGGTCATGGGGCCGAAGGAGTTGGCGCTTTGGAAGAGGCCGTTTTGGGCGAAGCTCGTCGCGGTCCAGGCGTGACCATAGAACGGAGCGCCCACGAGGAGCTGGCTTTTCGGAACGCCGGCGGCGGCATAAACGCCGAGCACCTGGGCCTGGTTGAGCCCGTCATCCGGGCCGAGCGGATTGCGATGCAGGCCGGACTGGTGGCCGGTTTTGGGTTCCCAGGGACCGTGCAGGTCATAGCCCTGGACGTTGAAGAAGTTGAAGTCGTTCTTTAGCGCGGCGAGATCCCAGATGGCGATGCTGGCGTTGTCGGCGGGAGCGTAGCAGGTCAGTTCGTAAGGCTTGCCGGTGGTGGTAGTCAGGCTGTTCAGAGCGAGCCGCACGCCGTGGACGAGGGCCGTGAAGTTGTTGCGGTCATTGGCGTTGGGGATGGTGTTGCCGCCGCCGGGCCATTCCCAGTCTATGTCTATACCGTCGAGGTTGTAATCAATGCACTTCTGTTTGCAGGAGTTCGCAAAGGTGGTGCGTTTGGTGGCGTCGCTGGCCACCGGAGTGAAGGGCTGCGACCATTCCCAGCCGCCGACGGAGAGCAGTATCTTGAGCGCGGGGTTCTGAGTCTTGAGCGCGTTGATGGCCGCGAAGTCTATGCTGATGGGGAAGATCAGATTGCCATTCGCATCAATGCTGGCGAAGGCCACCATCAGGTGTGTAAGGCGGTTGGCCGGGGGCAGACTCGAGATGCCGGCGGTGCCGTCTATGTAGCCGACGATGCGCTGATTGCCGTAGGCATTGGCGGCGAGTTCCTCATCCACGATCTGACAAACTGCGGAGCTGTTCAGCGGATTGCAGCCGACCGGGTTGCTGAGGTTGAGCTGGAACATTTCGAGCCCCTCGTCGGTGGTGTCGCCGGACACTGGCACGTTGATCGTAGCGCTGGTGGCTCCGGCGGCGAAGGTGATCATGCCGCTGGTGGCGGTGTAGTCGGTGCCGGCATTCGCCGTGAGGTTGGAGGTGGCGTAATTCACCGAAACCGTCCCGGATGCGGCGCTGGCGAGCTTGAAAGTGAACACCGCGTTCTTACTGCCGCTATCCCCTTCGAGAATGCTGTCGCCGACCAGAACCAGGGAAATGCCGTCGCCGATCACAGGGCCGTCGTCGTCGAGAATAGTGACGGTGGCCGACTGACCTCCGCTCACGAAACGCGGTGCCGTCTGACCCGAAACCCCGGCCAGCGCGACCGTGAAGGTCTTGTCAGGGTTGTCCACGGTGTTGCCGGTGAAAGGGACGCTGATGGTCTTCGTGGTTTGGCCAGGAGTGAACGTGAGGGAACCGCTGGTGGCCGTGTAGTCTGTGCCGGCGAGGGCCGTGCCGTTGGCCGTGGCGTAGGACACGTAAATGGCGGCGGTGTGCGCGCCTTCCAGGCTGACCGTGAGCACCGCCGTGCCCGCGCCGCTGCCTTCTGGTACGGAGATGGGAGCGATGGACACGCCGGGCACGAGGCCGGTCACCGCCTGGCCGTTGATTTTGACATTCGTCGGCGCGGTGGTGTTGCTGGTGGCGGTGCCGAACTCGAGTTGCAGCACGTTGCCGACGGGAATGTTCGTATTCCACGAGGCGGGCGAGATGGTGTAGTGATTGCCCGTATGGGAAACGAGCACGCCGTTGGTGATGCCGCCGTTGATGGTCCACGGGGCATCGAATTCCAGCGTCCAGTTATTCCACGCGGCGGCGCTGCCGTTGGTGACATCCAGATTCGCGCGCCAGCCGGTGCCCCAGTTGTCGTAGATGTTGAAGGTGTAGCCGTTGTTGCCAGGCGTGACGGGCGTGTCGTTGTCCTTGATGGTGACCGTCGCCGTATTCTGACCGGCGGTCGCGCCGCTGATGTTCGACAAATTGACGGTGAAGGTCTCGTCCGTTTCCTGCACGGCATCATCGGTGATGGGAACGGTGATTTGCTTCTGCGTTTCTCCGGCGGCAAAGGTGAGCGTCCCCGTTTTGGCGGTGAAATCCGCGGCTCCCGCCGTGCCGGTGGCAGTGGCGTAGCTGGCGGTGACTCCGCCGGCGGGAGCGGCGGTGGACAAGGTGGCGGTGATCGTGGCGTTGCCGGCGTTTTCATTCACATCCAGCGCCGCGGGTGAGAGGGAAAGGACCGGGGCAGTGGCGGTGCCGCCGCCAAAATCAAGGTCTGAGGTGGAGAAGAAAACCTCGCCCGCCGTGTCCACTCGCTGCCATGCGACGTAGAGCACCTGATGCCCGGTGCGAACAGGGAGCGTGACGTCCATGGTATAGATCTGCCCGGTGAGCGTGTGCGCCGGCTGTCCGAGGTATTCGAGGTCCGCCCAGTTGAGCGCGGTGCGATGGTTGTAGGTTTGCTTTGAAATCCAAATTTTGAAGAAGCTGGGATTATGAAAGGCCGTGGCATTCCAGCGCAGGGTGATGACTCCAGGGCTGGCCGCAGTAGTGGGCCATTCCCAGTCATTGCTCACCGCGTCCAAGCCGGAGTAGCTCAAGAGATTCGGCTGGCCGGCGATCGGCAGTCTGCCGGCGCTGCCAAGCTGGCCATTGAGAATGCTGGAGGAATAAGTTGTATAGGTCTGTGCATTCTCATTGGCTGCGGGGGGAAAGTTCCGGGACAGTTGGTTCCACGTATAATAAGAGTTCTCGCCGTCCTTGGTGACGGCCTGCACGACCCATGGCGGGCGGGGCGAAACGCTGAGGCCGTCCCAGACGCGCATGACGCGGGACCGCGGATATTCCACGCTGCCGTGGCCGGACGCGGGACGAATAAAGGACTGACTGAGTGACCCCAGCAGGAAGATTGAGAGTAGTGCGGTGTTTGCTTTCATATGGGCATGGTTTGGGTGTAAAAGTGCGGAGCAGCCCTGCCCCCGGCGCCGGGCCGGTGTGCGTGATCTCAGGGTTGAGGTTGGTTTGGATGACAGTCAGTGCTGTCCGCATCCTGCCTTACCCGGCCGGCCTCCTGGCGTTACACACGATCGTAATTATTTGTTCGCGGGCGCGGCATCGGCCTGAATTTTCCGCAGCAGAATCCAGCGTTCCACGATCTCTTTGGGAGTCAGCGGGAGCAGGCCGGAAAGTCCGTCGAGACGCTGGCAGGAGAGCAGTTCGGCTTCGATGCGGAGACGCTCGATTGAGCCCGGGACGGGCGACAAATCCCAAAGCTGTGAGCCACCCGCCGCAGAGGTTTGCATTTTGTTTCCATCGCGGCTCCAGGCGCAGAAGCCGGTGTTGGCTCCCGGCAGCGGGGCGCACACCGGATCGCCGGTGGCGACTTCCCACACCTGCGTGCCGGAGCTGGTGCCGCAGGTAACTATCATGTCGCCGGATGGACTGAAAAGAGCCATCGCGGCCCGGTCCCGGCTGCCGGGCAGAGTGGTTCGGTGTTTCCTGCTGCCCGCATCCCAGAGCATGATGCGCTTTTCCTCACCGGTGGTGGCGATCACATTGCCGTCGTGGCTGAACGCGGCCACATTCAGACCGTCGCTCTGAAACATCGGCGGCCCCGCCGGTGCCCTCGTGGCGATGTCCCACACCTGCGCGGGCCTTGCTTCCAGCGAGGCGTCCCAGCCGGCAATGACAAAGCGCTGGCCCGCATCATCAAACGCGGCGCTGCGGGGTTCCCACGGCAGGGTGGTGGTAATGACCGGGACGCCATCCACGGCATCGCGCAGCATGACCGTGCGGTCTGTGCCGGCGGTGAGGACTTGCTGTGAGCCGGGGCGGAAAGCGGCGCTGTGCATCGGCCCCTCGTGCTCCCAGTCAGCGCCGGCAGCGGGAAAGCCCGCGACATTTTTCCAGCGCCGCACCACCCCATTCGCGCCCGCCGCGAGCAGCAGCGTGCCATCGCTGCTGAAGTCCACCCTGACGACTGCGCTCGACCGGGCAGGCGGCAATAATTCCTTCGCGATGCTGTCGTGATGGACGCGCTGGCCGGTAGCCGTCTCCCAGACGCTCACGCTGCCGTCATCGCACCCGCTGAGAATCAAAGCGCCGTCCGGGCTGTAGATGGCATCTCTGATCCTGGCAGAATGTTCGAGGGGCGGCGACTTCTCCGGCTTCAATTGGTCGAGACCCTTCCACTGGTGAATGGAACTGCCGGACGCGGTGAAGCACTGCCTGCCGTCGGGGTGGAACGATTGCCGGCCCGCGGAGTTGGAATGATCCAGGAACAGCACCTCCTCCGGCTCCCGTGTCAGCTTCCACAGCCTGACGATTTGTTCCCGGCTCAAGGTGAGCAGATGGCTGCCGGTCGCGCTGAACTCAGCAACATAGACGAGGTCGCCGTGGTTGAGCGTGGACCATCGCTGCTTGCGCGAGGCGATGTCCCAGATGCGCACGCTGCCGTCTTCACATGTCGTGACCACGCTCTTGCTGCTGGCACTGAACGACGCGCTCCAGACGGGACTCTCCAGGAACATGGGTTCGCGGCTGGCCTGGTCGCTGTCCGCTTCCAGCAAAAAGAAATCGCCGCTGGCTCCGCAGACGGAAACGAATTGATCGTTGGGGCTGACGCGGCAGTCAAAAATCTCGCCGCGCGCCAGCCGGGACCACTTCATTTCCGGCACCGGCTTTTCCAGATTCCACCATGTGAAGCGCACCTCTTTCGTCGCCGGCTCCGTCAGTTGAGAACACACCAGCAGCCGCGTGCCCGCGGAGTTGAGTTCCATGCGCGTGACATCGCCCGGCACCGGCAGTTCACATTTTCCGGCACCGGTGACGGCATCCAGAATGAGCACGCGCCGTCCGGCGGAGACCGCCGCCACCTGGTTTTTTTCGCTGAATCGCGCGCCACTGAGCGGCACGCCAGGAGCCAGTAGTTCCCCCGTCGGCTGTCCCGTCGCCGCGTCATAAATCTGAGCACCGCGGCCTTTCAGAGTGGTGATGAAGCGCGTCCGGTCTCTGTTGAACTGAAGCCCCTGGGCATACGGGCGCATTTGCGGAGCGAAGCCGGTTTCGATCACCGCGCCCGTGGTTTGCAGCGTCGCGGCAGCGAGCTGGTGCAGCCAACCCGCGTTGTCCAGCACCCATGCGGTGTCACCGGCGGCGAGTTGCACTTCCATCGCCGCGTCCAGGCCTGGCAATTGAGTGAACCCCTGAAGCGTGTCCCCGGTCTGCACATCCACGACGCTGATCCCTTTGGTCTCGGCGACGAACGCCAGCTTGCTGCCATCGCTTGAAAAGCTCCCGCGGCTCACGCGCACGGGGTCCAGCCACAGCCCGGTGAGTTTGCCGGCCGTGAGGCGGTTCGCAGCGATGCGGCGGCGGTGCATCACCTGACCCGCGGGACTGTCATCCAGGCGCAGCGCCTCCGCCAGCCGCAGCCGCGCGGAGTAGTTTTCGTTTTGGCGGACGAGGTTCTCCGCCTCCAGTGTCAGGAAGTGAATGAGCGTGCGGAGGTGCGCTGCGGATTCGGACTCCGCCTCTCCCCGGGCCTGCTCGGTCCGGTGCTGCGCGGTGGATATCCGGCGATTGGAAATCAGCAGCGTGGTGATAGTGGCGGTGGCCGCGAGAATCGTCAGGGCGGTGAGCGCCGCGATGGCCGGCTTGCGCCGCGCCCACTTCACCAGCCGCTCCCCCCAGCCCGAGCGCCGCGTGCGGATCGGCTCATCCGCCAGCCAGCGGCCCAGTTCATCGGCCAGCGCTTTGGCTGTGGGGAAGCGCCGCGCCGGGTCTTTGCAAAGCGCCTGGAGACAGATCGTTTCCAGGTCGCGCGGCACTGCGGGATTGAGCGTGTGCAGCATGACCGGGTCTGTCTCCGCGATGCGCCGCAGCGTTTCCGGCAGCGATCCTGACAGGAACGGCGGCCGTCCGGTCAGCGTCTCGTAGAGCACCGCGCCGAGCGAATACACATCCCCCTGCGCTCCAAACGATCCGGAGTTCCCCGCGATGGCCTCCGGCGGGAGATAGTTCGGCGTCCCCAACATGCGCCCGCTGAGCGTCACGTCGGAAGTTCCGTCTATCTGCTTTGCGAGGCCAAAGTCCGTCACATGCACGCCGCCATCCGTGGCGAGGAGAAGATTCGACGGCTTCACATCCCGGTGCATCACGCCGTGCTGGTGTGCATATTCGATGGCCCCGGAGACCACCTTGAGCAACTCCGCCGCCTCCCGCGCCGGCAGCGGACCCTCCCGGAGCCGGTCCGCCAGACTGCCGCCGTCCACAAATTCCATGGCGATGAACGGCTGGTCATCGCACTCCCCGACTTCATACACCGCCACGATATTCGGGTGCCGCAGTTGCGCGGCAGACTGCGCCTCGCGGCGAAAACGCATCCGGCTTTCATCACTGGAATAGCGGCCCAGCAGCAACAGCTTCACCGCCACGATTCTGTTTAGACTGAGCTGCCGCGCGCGATACACCACGCCCATGCCGCCGTGGTTGATCTGCTTCTCCAGCAGGTAATCCCCAAACACCAACGGCTGCTCTGAGGCGCCATTTTCGTCCGCGATGCCCGTGGCCTCCGGCAGATGCAGCGAGGCCGCGCCGAAGCCGGAGGACGACGCCATCATGCACGCCGGGCAGGTGCTGCCTTTCGACCACGCGGCCAGAGGCGACTGACACCGAAGACAGTAACGTGCGGCTGAAGAGGAGGCTGGTTCCATGGAAAATCACCCGGTCATACCCGGAAGTCGCGGTTTCGTTACAGCGAATCCTCAAGCCGCCGCCAGCGCGCGGGTCAGATGCGCCAGTTCATCGTCCAGCAGCTCCGGCGACTCCAGCGTCTCCGCCACTTCAGAGCGCAGCATTTCCAGAAACCGCCGCTTCAGCCGGTGAACCGTGACGCGCAGCGCCACCACGGTCATATGCAGATGCTCACTGAGCACGGCGTAGGGCGTGGAGGTTTCATCCGACCACAGATGCGGCTCCAGTTCATCAAAAAGTTCGCCCTTCCCGCCATCCACGAACTCCGCCCGCAGCTTCTCCATCACCGCATACACCGTCGCCGCCGCCCACTGCTTTTCAAACAACCGCTCCGGCGAAAATCCATCCGAAGGGTCCGCCGCATAACGCTCCTCCGCCGTCTGCGCATCCCACGACACTACTTGCCCCGCGCCGCGCTTCTGCGCCGTGGCATCGCGGTGCTGATTGTGCAAAAACCGCTCCAGCGAGCGCAGCAAATACGTGCGAAACCGCCCGCGCTCCTGGTCCGCCTCCTCGATGGCATTGGTCCGCAGCAGCTTTTCAAAAAACGCCTGGGTCACATCCTCCGCATCCGACGGCTGATGCCCATGCCGTCGCACACAGCAGTAAAGCGGATACCAGTAAGTCTGACAAAGCCGCTCCAGGGCGATGCGCGCCTCCTCCGCCTGACTGCTGCCTGCCCGCCGCACCACACTCCACCGCGTGGTGGCAAAAACCCCCGGGGCATCAGCAGATTTGTCGGTGACAGGCATGGCAGTTGAAATTCAAAAACGGACGGCAGGGGAGTGCTTCCCGTATAAAGCCTGTGTCCGGGAGGCACAACGCACAAAGTAATCGCTGTGCGCGCAGGGAGCTTACCCCTGACTCAGCGCCGCCAGCAGTTCGCGGATTTCCGTCTCCACCTCGCGGGGATCATCCACCGTCTGCGCAATTTCATCCCGGAAGACTTCTCCGTAGCTCTTGCGCAGGCGGAAGATGGCCGACTTCAAAGCCGAGCCGCTGAGTCCCAGGGTGCCCGCGGCTTCAGCATAAGAGGGAGCATCTCCGTCGCCCAGAAGGTAGGCCTTCAGCACGTCGAAGCGCCCGCCCCGGCCGTCGGCTTCACATTCCACGCGCAGTCGCTCATGCACGCGTGCAAGCACGGCCTCGGCCCAGCGTTTCGCATAGATCGTCTCCGGCGTGGCATGGTCCGCCGGCTCGGCGGCGAAGCGCTCCTCGGCATCAAGCGACAGAATGGCCTGCCCGCCGCCGCGCCGTTGCCGCTGGCCTTTGCGCCATTCGTTCACGAGGAAATGCTTCATGACCGTGAGCAGCCATGAGCGGAATCTGCCGCGCGATTGATCCACGCCGCCGAGCCAGCCCTTCTCCAGGAGCCGGGCAAAAAATTCCTGGGTCAAATCCTGCGCCTCCTCCACGCCGCACCCGCTGCGCCGCACGTAGGCGTAGAGGGGATACCAGTAAGTCCCGCACAAATCGCCGAGCGCCCGCTGCGCCGCACCTTCATCCGATTCCCGGGCTGCGCGCACAATACTCCACCGCGTCGCGGGAAACGCTTCTCGCCCGCCGGCAGCGGGAGCGACAGATGCAGTGTGGGGTTCCATGAATGGGGGAGTCTGTCACAAGCAGTGCCACTGTCCATCCTGCAATGGAGCCGCATCCGGACTCCGCAATTTCCGTCCGGGTTATCATTGCCAAAGCGGTGGCGACTGGCTGAGATGGGCAGCCATGACCTGGACGCAAAACTACGACCCTCTCGGCAACGTCTTCCTTTCCACGGCTGCCGCGGCTCTGCCGGTAGCGATGCTGCTCGGGGCCATCGCGCTGGGGAAAATGCGCATCCACACTGCGGCCCTGGCGGGACTGGCGGCAGCGGTGCTCGTAGCGCTCTTTGTTTTCCGCATGCCCGCCACGCTGGTGGCTGCGGCAACGGGCTACGGTGCGGCTTACGGGTTGTTCCCCATCGGCTGGCTGATCGTGAATCTGCTCTTCCTCTACGAGCTGACGGTGCGGCGCGGATTGTTCGACGTGCTTCAGAAAAGCCTGGCGGGCATTGCTCCGGACCCGCGCATCCAGGTCATTCTCATCGCGTTCAGCTTTGGTGCATTTTTTGAAGGCGCGGCAGGCTTCGGCACGCCCGTCGCCGTGACGGCGGCCATTTTGATCCGGCTTGGGTTCCGTCCGCTGCAGGCGTGTTGTCTGTCGCTGATCGCGAATACGGCGCCGGTCGCGTTCGGGTCGCTCGGCACACCGCTCATTGCGCTGGCGAAAGTCTCCGGCCTGGACCTCCTGAAACTGTCCGCGATGGCAGGGCGGCAGTTGCCGTTCTTTTCTTTGCTGGTGCCATTCTGGGTGGTGTGGGCGTTCGCCGGCTGGCGCGGCATGAAGGGCGTGTGGCCCGCAGCGCTGACGGCGGGCCTGGCTTTTGCCGTGCCGCAGTTTCTGATCAGCAACTTTCACGGCCCTTGGCTCGTGGACATCGTCGCCAGCATGGTCAGCATGGCAGCTCTGGTGCTGTTGTTGAAGAAGTGGAAGCCAACAGACGGCTGGCAGCCGCGCGCGGAACTCATGCAGACTGGCATTGCGAAGGACGACTCACTCCCCACAAGGGCAGCGCAGCGCAGAGCGTGGACTCCGTGGCTGGTTCTTGCGGTCGTAGTATTCACGATGGGGTGGTTTAAGGACAAGCAGTTAAAAGAATGGTGGTCCCCGACGCTGCCCATTCCTGAGTTGCACAATGCCGTCTTTCGCAGCCCGCCCGTGGCTCCGGCATCCGCAAAGCCGTCCGAGGCTGTGCTCGATTTGAACCTCCACTCGGCGACAGGCACCGGCATTCTCCTCGCCGCGCTCATCACCGGGCTTTGGCTGCGCTTCCCGCTCCGCGAACTCCTCGCGGTGTGGCTGCACAGCGTGCATCGCGCCCGCTGGTCGCTCATCACGATCGCCGCCATGCTCGCGCTCGGGCAGCTCACAAAATACTGCGGAGCCGACGCCACGATGGGTCTCGCGCTCGCAGGCACCGGGGTGCTTTATCCATTCTTTGGCACACTGCTGGGCTGGCTCGGCGTGGCGCTTACCGGCAGCGACACCGCCAGCAATGTCCTCTTTGGCAGTCTCCAGCGCATCACCGCGGAACAGACCGGCATCAGCGCCAATCTCATGTGCGCCGCCAACAGCACCGGCGGCGTCATGGGAAAAATGATAGACGCCCAGAGCATCGTCGTCGCCAGCAC
>JANOZA010000113.1:0-4842 GCA_031429155.1 Verrucomicrobiota bacterium
AACTCCAGCACCCGGCAAAAGTTCGACTTCCCGGAAGCATTCCCGCCCCAAATCGCCCCGGTCTGCAACACCTTCGCCGGCAACATTTCCCCCGCCGCCACCCGCTCCGCAAACCGCGACTCCTTAGACGCAAGCATGGAGAATTCGACCGGAAGATCGAAGGAAAGGAAGTTGGCGGCGGAGAAGTTAATGAGCATCGATTGGTCGAAATGTGCGCAGAAACCTGATAATATTACGCGATCCCTGTAGGATTTCGAGATTTTTTCTCCAAATCAGCAGCTTCGACTTATATGGAGCATACCAATCCGGCATCAATTGCCCCTGCATCAAGTGTTCGGCGCTCCCATCTTAGGGCCTTGTAATCGTGACTTTGTTGGCTCATACCATGCCTGCCATTCAGCCTCCTACTTCACTACCATGATTCCTGCCACAAGACGTGAATATGCCAAGGCATTCAACGTGAGCTTGGCCGAGTATGCCACCGAGGCGCATAGACCGGTGACGTTCATGCTTCTGTTTTATCGGGCGGAGTGCGGATTGAAGGCACTGCTGTGCGATGCCCGCAGGCTATCTGCCCGCCCAGCGATGAATGACCAGGGCTGCCTCCGCACACACAATCTCGGGGAAATTGTCCGTGAACTGAAACTGCCGGCAAATGCGCAGCCGTCTGGATCACCGCCAACATTTCGTCTCCGGCGTGAGAAAACCGACATCAAGGCTTGGCCATCCTATTCTGCTGAAAATGCGCATGCTGTTTGGCGCTACGGTATCGAAATGGAAGCAGCCGACCAAGGTAAACTGATCACTTGGCTGAATCATGCTGTGACCTACGTTCAAGGAAAAATCTGACTTCCCATGAACGAACGACTGATTACATGGGTAGACGTGCAGCAAGTGGTCTTTGAAAAAACCACCAGGGGAACGCAAATGCCGAAAGGGCTGGCGAGCGTGCGTAGCTACTGGGACAGTCTGTCTCTTGTGTTGGAACGCGGGGCTTCCGTCGAATTGCTTCGCAGTTGGCTAGAGGAACTGTTCGGGCCCTCGATTGTCACCGATGACGACGGTGATCGCATCGCCCTCGTATCCTATAACGGTGACCAGCGCAGCCTTCCGGTACTTTGGGATGTTTTGGAGAAGGACGAGCATGTCGAACCATTGCCGTGGTTGCCGCTATTCCGTCGTCCCAAACGATTCCCCGTGGCAGGACTTCGGCAACCTGCGGAGCTTACTACTGGCAGTCCGGCCCTGATTGCGTTTCATTCGTTCAAAGGGGGCGTTGGCAGAACCACCCATGCGCTCGCACTTGCTGAAATGCTTGCTTCGCGTGGTGGCAGCGTGCTGATCGTGGATGCCGATCTCGAAGCGCCCGGCATATCCTGGTTGCTCAGCAGCCGGTTTCCTGCACCGGCAGTCTCGTTCGCCGATGTGCTCGCACTCGCTCACGGAGATGCCTCCGAAAATTATCAGGTCACGGTCAAGCTGGTCGCTCAAGAATTGCACAAGCTCCACGAGGATTCGTTCTATTTCCTTCCTGCATTCCGATCCACTACCCAGTTTGAGGAATTGGAGATTCGCCCGGAGCACATGATGGAAGGCCAAGCGAACCCCTTTGTCGTTTCCGACCTGCTTGCGGAGATCGGTCACCGACTCGGTGTGGATTACGTAATAGTGGACCTCCGGGCAGGCATCTCTGAACTCGCATCCGGCTTTCTCTACGACCAGCGCATTCACCGGGTGTTTGTCACAACTCTTAGTGCGCAGTCACTTAAAGGATTGGAGATGATTCTCGACTCGGTGCTTCCCGTGACATCGGGGGAAGATTCTGCGGGCGTTGCCGTAATCGTCTCCCAAGTGCCTAACGATTGGATGACTGGGCCCGGTGCGCAAGCCGCAGAAACAATGATAGAGCCCATCGTGACTCGTCTAACGAACTCGGACGGCGAGGATGCAGATGTGCAGGATACCCTGCCGACCCAAGCACAACATCCGCTGGTGCGAACAGGATTCTCAGATCGGCTTGCCGTTTTGCCGGGGGAGCTTTCGGAACTGCGCAAGGCTTTGGCCGACAGCGGAATCGGAAGAGATTTACCTCCCCTTTTGGAATGGCTACCTGAACGAGAGAGCATCACACCCGCAATGCCGTCCGGCCCTAAGCCAGAAGCATCGTTGGATGAACGGCGCAGGCGTCTGGAGGCGTATGCCCATCGCCTGATTTTTGCCGAAAGTGGCCGGACATGGGATTTCCTCTCCACCATTCCTCTTCAGAATCTCGCCAAGGACCACTCCAACTCGGTGCCGATTACACTCATCATTGGAACCAAAGGATCAGGAAAAACCTACTCGTTCCTCCAATTGGCGAAGTCTCGATCCTGGAGCGGCTTTTGCGCGAAACTTCACATAGGGGGAGCGGCATCGGTTGATGCCGCCATTCTACCCGTCTTGAGCTCCAAAAATCTGAATCCTGCGGCGCGGGCCGAGGTGGACTCCGCGAGATCTCAGTGCGCCTGTGATCTGCAGTTGAGCCTGCCTTCGGATACGCTCGGCGATCACATCGAAGATTGGCTCAGGGAAGATCTGCATATAGGTCAGTGGCGTGAGCGGTGGCTGGATCTCATAGCATGGAGCGCGGGCTTTGAGGTCGGCACCAGTGGCGCCGGCCTTCGTTTCCCGGCTTTTCTTGCCGGCAAGGCTGTTTCCGTCATAGCGGCTTTGGACGGTCTTGAGGATATGTTTCAGGACTTTGAGAATGAGCACCAAGCGACTGCCTTGCGCAGTCTGCTTCAGGAAGTCCCGAATTGGCTGGAGAAAGTACCGGGTCGTTCTCTTGGTCTCGTCGTGTTCGTGAGACAGGATATTGTGGAGAGAACGATCAAGCAGAACTCTGCCCAACTCCGTGGACGCTACGAGCCATACGCCCTTCGCTGGAATCGCACTGAGGCCCTGAAACTGGTCAAGTGGACGCTTGAGAAAGCCGAAGTGTTGGAACACTCAGGCCCAGGATGGGAACAAGAAGCAACCATCGAATCCCTCGAAACCGACCTGAGGCATCTTTGGGGCAAAAAACTTGGGAATGACGATGGTAAGAATGCCAACTCCGCCAAGTTCGTCACCCTGGCATTGTCCGACTATAGTGGCAGACTTCAGGCCAGAGATGTCGTACGGTTTCTTGCTGAGGCGGCGAAGAAGTCGGTCGGCAACGAGGAATGGAAGGACCGGCTGTTGATTCCCACGGCCATTCAGCATGCTGTCAAAGAGTGCGGGCGGGAGAGAATCCTTGAGATCAAGAAGGAAAATCCCCGGCTTGGAAAGGTGCTCGATAAGCTCGCGCAAGTCGCAACCGATCTCCGGATCCCAGCAAAGAGGGATGAACTTAAACTCAAAGCCGATGAGGTCACCGCGCTGGAATCCAACGCAGTTTTATTCAAGGACGGCGAGGACTATTACATGCCAGAGTTCATCCGCCAAGGCATGGGCCTTCGATTGCGAGGAGGCTCAAAACCCAAGTTGTTCTCGCTCCTCGCCCTTCGGAACAAAGATTGATCTGTCCAAAAATGTCCAACGCTGGCCGATGTTTCCGCCAAACGGACTGCGCACCGGCAGGTGCGCGAGAACCGTCCGCACTCACCACAGATACCGGTCTTCAAATTCCACGAGCCCCTTTTTCAGGAGCCTGATGTATTCCTCCTGAAACGATGCGGTGCGGTGGTGCTCCTCCTGACCGAGGGCATACGCCCGGACTTTTTCGATATGGGAGGCGCTGATGGTGAATCCACCATAGCCTTCCTGCCAATGAAACCCGGGCAGGCCGGGTTCGCGGTGAATCCATGAGGAGGAGGGGTGTGGCCGCGGCATGATGTAACGATACCGTTTGTTGGTGTGTAGGCTTTAGCCGATCACCATCCTGTCCGCGGAGCGGCATTTCCCCGGGAAAGTAGCGGCTGCGCCGCGGCTTTGTGTCCGATCGCCTAAAGCTATACACCAACGGCGTCCTGCGCAGCTTACATCTTGGCGCGGTCGTGAGGCGTAGGTTTCTCGCGCACCTGCCGGTGCGCGGACGTTTGCGGGTTTTGGTCCGGTGGTTGCGCTCCTCCGTCGCTCCACCACCGGCTAATATCTGTCGGCCCTGCCGGGCCGGGAATATCTATTCTCTGTCGGGCCTCCAGCCCGCTGCGGCATCGAAGACTCCCTAGTTCTTATCGCCGTTCTGGAAAGACCTCCCGAGAAACCAGACCCGTGGCACCCGGTGACGATCACATTTTACCGCAGGCTCCCCCGGGAGGAGAACCGGCGGGTATTCGCGGGCGTCCGGCGATTCCCTTTCCGGGAGAACAGTGAACCTGCCCATCTCTGGACCTTCCGCGCCCCGTTTGACTCCGCGCCCCGGGCCTGCTTTGTCGCGGCATGAGCGAACCGACTGCCGAACGTCCCTGCTACCGCACGATCCCCCTGCTGCACCTTGATGGCGATGCCCTTCACGGCATTTCCAGGGAGATGAAGCTCTCGCTGAGCCGTGAAGACATGCTGGCCGTGCAGGAGTATTACAAAGCGACGGGGCGGGAGCCGACAGACGTGGAACTGGAGGTCATCGCGCAGACCTGGAGTGAGCATTGCAAGCACCGCATTTTCGGCGCGGAAATCACGCACACGGTGGATGGGGTGGAGCAGAAGGTGGACGGCATCTTCAAGACGTTTATCAGGAAGATCAGCGAGGACATCATGGCAAAGAAGCCGGGGTTCGTGCTGAGCGCCTTCACGGACAACGCGGGGTTCATCGAGATTGATCCGGGGCTGGCGGCTTGCCTGAAAGTGGAGACGCACAATCACCCGAGCGCGATCGAGCCG
>JANOZA010000114.1:0-5749 GCA_031429155.1 Verrucomicrobiota bacterium
ATGTCCACGGTGGTGTGGTTGCGGCGCGGTTCATTATAGAGGCCGGCGAAGACGGGGAACTCGTCCTGCCATTCAACCGGCGGAGATGGGCTGTCGTCGCGGCGGCTGCGGATGAGTTTGGCGTAGTCTATCTCCTCTCCCATGCAGGCGCGGCTGAGGAGTTCGTTGACGCTGCCGATGGTCTTCTCTGAGGTGACGGGTGTCAGGCTGGTGGTGCAGACGCGGAAGAGGTCAATGACGAGGCCGTCGGCGCGGAGGAAGATGTCGGCGCTGAGAATGTTGAGGCCGTTGGCTGCGAGTGCGCCGGCGGTCTTGGCGAGGAGGCGGTGACGGTCCCAGGAGATGAGGATGAGTTCGCTGCAGCCCTGTTCGGGATGCGCGACCCAGCGGAGCACGGGCCGCAGGGCGTTGCCGGCGTCCTCTTTGCGAAGCTGGCGGAAGAATTGCCGGCAGGTGCGCAGCGCAAGAGGTCCCGCAGCGCAAGAGGTCCGCAGCGCAAGAGGTCTGTCTTCCTATCGCAGCGCAAGAGGTCTGTCTTCCTATGGCCCTTTGTGTCTTCCTATGGCCCTTTGTCTTCCTATGGCCCTTGAACTCTTCGGCCCGCCGCAGTCGCCGGAGAATCACAGCCGCATCTTCGTCCTCTGTCCCGGGAAAGCCTACGACCGCTCCCCCTGCGGCACCGGCACCAGCGCCAAACTCGCCTGTCTCCACGCCGACGGCAAACTCACCCCCGGCCAGCAATGGCGTCAGGAAAGCATCCTCGGCACCGTCTTCACCGGCACCGTGGAAGTGGAAGGCGATCATGTCATCCCCACCATCACCGGGCGCGCCTGGGTGAACGCCGAAGCCACCCTCCTCCTCGACGACACCGACCCCTTCCGCCACGGCATCCGCGCGGCGGCAGCCTCCGTTTCCCGGACCGTGAGGCCCGCGCCCCTGCCTCCGCCGGGCTAGACCGGCGGGCCGATGGTGACCTCCTGCTCCGGGCTGAGTTCGGAAAAATTGCGCGAGTTGCCGACGTCCGTACGCACCTTTACGATCGGGGAGGCGAAAAGCGGTGAAAGCTTTTGACTGGACGCCACCATCCCGAAAGCTGCCCGCCGGCGCTCACCGTCGGCCCCGCCGCCTTCGGGAGAGCAGCCCGGCCCCGGCCACCAGTACCAGCAGCGCCGCCGACGGCTCGGGTATCAAAGCCCAGCCGTATTGCACATGGTCTATCTCCAGCGCGATGAGCGGGCTGGCGACGAGGGCGGAGATGCCCTCACTGGCATAGATGCCCACGAAGGTGTCGGCGGAGGTGTCCATGCCGCCGGAGCCGTCAAACTGAAAGGTGGCTCCCGGGAGGGTGATCTCGTAGAGAAATTCCCCGGCGGGGCCATAGGCGTAGAAGGTCGGGATCGTGCTCAACGGCGGATAGCTGTAGCCGAGCGTGATGACCAGCCCGGCGTAGTTGGGGTACCGACCTTCGGCGTTGGGGGTGAAGTGCAGGCCCACCTGGCCAAACCAGGAGTCCCCGAGATGCCCGCGTCCGTTGATGATGCCGTCGTCGCCATCCACACTGGACGGCTGGCCACTGAGGCCCATTTCATAGAGCCGCCTCATGGAGAGCACGCCGTAGGGATATTCGTAAGCGGTCTGCGAGGTGACGAACGGGGTGTTGAGGAGATGGTCTTCGAAGTCTTCGAGGTAGAATTCCGACATCTTCGGGCGCTCCGCGGCAAAGGGACTGCCTTGGAGGTAAACGGTGGAACCATCCGGTCCCGGAAAGGGCAGCCCCTGGAAACTACTGTAGCCATTGCCGATATTTCCAGAGTAATCAATTACGGCTGCGCTGGCAGTAAAGGCGCACCAGTTCAGGACCAGGAATAGTATTTTTAATTTCATTGTGGCGAGAATTCAGCGGTTGTTTCGTCTGACCATAGGAAGCCCAAAATGCGAGTCTTGGCTCGAAAAGTTGTCTGCTGGGTAATGGGCAGGTTTATAGACTGATTAACGTTATCCCTTAGCACCAGCGGCGCAAAGGTGCTTGTCTCAGGGGCCGTCCCATCCATCGTATAGAACATCTCCCCGCCCTGATAGTAGAAGTATGCCTTGTTGCCGAATCTGGTGATGACCGGGGGCGGAATGGCGGGCGTATAAGGGGTGCGCAGGAGGGCGGTTTTGGTGTTGGCGATGCGGGCGGCAGTGAACCAGTTATCGCGGATCCAGCCGGTGGCGCGGTTCCAGTCGCCCAACTGATTGTCGTTGGGACGGAAGGCTGGTTCGCTGCGCTGAAAGGCGTTGGTTTTACTGGTGGGGGCGTAGAAGCTCTTGTCCAAGCCGGAGATGGTGTCGAACCAGGTGCCGAAGAGGGACCAGCGTCCGGTTTCCACTTCAAGCAGCGGACTGAAGGCGGTGATCTGATTGGTCCAGCCTGTTTTGGCGACGGAGGCGGTGCCGCCGGCGGGGATGTGGAAGTAGGCACCCGCGGTGTCGAAGTGGGCGGCGAGGCGCTGGGCGATGAGGGTGCGGAAGTCGGCGTACTCGCGCAGAGCGAGGAATGGCTCGGCAGCGCCGCCGAGGTGGAGCCGGGAGTGGTTCTCGGGGGTGGTGTAGTAAGTGTCAGTGTTCCAGCCGAGGCTGCGCTCGAGGTCCCAGGGCAGGAAGACATGGCGTGCGGTGGCCTGGTTGTACGCGAAGCGGAAATTGTTGGCGGGCCAGTCGAAGTTGCCGAGATGGACGTTGGTGAGGATGTAGTCCACGTAGGCGGGGACGTCCATGCGGGCGCTGACCCAGGCATAGGCTGCGGCGGTGCTGGCGAAGGCAGTGGCTCCGGTCTCCACGGGGAGGCCATTTTGCAGGCGGGCCACGCTGCGGCAGTTGGTCAGTAGCGTACGCCACTGCACAGGCTGGGTGACGGGGTTGTAGATTTCGTCATTGCCCCACACCTGCCAGTCCGCGGCGCTGCTACCGAAGTATTCCTCCATGTAGTCATCATCCACGCGTTCGCAGAGGGCATAGACGCCCCAGTAGAGGCCATTGAGGAAGACATGGACACGCCGGCTGTGGCGGACACCCTTGCCGAGGTCGTTGAGGGGATTGCCGGGCGTGCAGGGTTGACCGGAGACCGTGCCGGCATTGCAGAGGGCGCTCATGCCGTAGTCCTCCCGCAGGGCGGTCGCTTCAAGGGCACCGAAGGTTCCCTTGTCGAGGGCGTAGGTGCTCCAGCCGTCCTGACTGAGGGAGCGGAGGATTAGGTCGCCGAATTTCTTGCGACTGGAGCCGGCAGGGGCGGTGCCGGGAAAGAGTCGCACTCCGCCGCCCGGGGAGTAGTCCAGTTTGCCGCTGCGGCAGTCTTTGCGGAAGTCCACCCGCAGGCCGTACTTGGTATTGACGTTGGAGAGCAAACTGGCGGTGCCGGAAATGGTGAGGTCCGCAGGTTTGTGCGCGGAGACACCGCCGGGAGGAATGAACTCAAAGCTAACGGGCCGCCGCCAGTCCAGCCCGCGCGGGTCCGGCGTATCGTTCCCCGAATCGCTGTCGCTGTTGCGGTAGAGGGCATTGCTGTTGGCATAGATGCCAGCGGTGTTCTTTCCAAAGATGTCTTCCACCGTGCCGCTGATGGCGACGATGGGGATGTCGTCCATGGCGGCGAGGCAGGCTTGCCTAGCGACAGTATTCGATGCCGTGGCCTGGTCGAAACCATATTTGAGTTTGTAACGGGTCGGCTGGGCAGCGGAGGGGAGGGTGGGGAGACTGTTTTCCGTATCCTCCGGCCAGTTGGCAGGCTTTTGCTGCGCCGGTGTCAGCATCGAATTGTCTGTCGCATAGGTGCCAAAAATACTCTGTGGGAAAATATAAGTGTGCGTCACGACGGACGAAGGCAGCCAGCCGGGGCGATGCCCGAAGGCTCGCAGCGTGGTGGTGGTGCTGAATGAAAAGGACCGGAAGCCTGCGCCGGATGGGTCGCTGTCGGTGCGGTAATTGTCGGACCAGTGCGAAGGCCAGGCACCATTGGTGGTGTAATAGACGGTTTCATCGGGTGTCAAACCGCTGAGTGAGGTGGCGACCGGGGCGGTGGTGAAAAAGCCGCGGGAGTTGCCGATAATCTGCGGCTCCGGCGTGATACCTTCATAGCCGACGGGGTTGGCAGCTCCCGGAGTGGGGTTGTTGGAAACGCCCCAGCGGAGGCCGCCGCCGGTTTCCCGGGCGTAGCGGATGAAGCTGTAGTTGTCGCACTGGCCAATATAGTTGGGAGTGGCGGGCCAGAAGGTGCTGGCGTATCCGGATTGCCAAGGTTGCGGCTCCATCCAGCCAGGAGGGATGATGGAGCTGCCCGCCTCCAGAGTCCACGGGTTCTGTCCCGGCAGCAGGGCATCCACGGCGGTGAGGGTACTGCTGTTAATACCGGAGTAAGTCCGGCGAGAGAGAATCAGCGGGGAGGGCAGGGAGGAGTCGCTGCCGGCATCAATTTTGAAGCTGGCTATTTTGCCCTCCCATACCCCGCCGGGAGGCGGGGTTTCCGGCAGCGGGTCCGCACCATTGCAAAGAATGACGACGCGCCCGCCGGGCGCGATGGTGAGCAGAGGCAGCGCCCAGGCATCGAGATCGCCGGGTTGGTTGCTAAGGTAGTATTGCCCGGGGCCGCTCAGTGAGCCGGGCGGTCCTGCGTCAGGCGCGGTCTGGACAGGGGAGTCCGTGGGATTGTAGAGTTCGATCCAGTCGCCCTCATAGAGCGGGCCGTTGCTGTTCGGATCGAGATCAAAGGACTTTGCGCCATCGTTGCTGGCCATGACTTCGCTGATGAAGAGATTGGGGAAGCTGTCCCATATGCCGCCGTGCCCGCGGTCGTAGCGCGAGGGATCGTCCGCATTGCCCGTGTAGCTGGCATCCAGGTCGTTGTCCAGTTCCTGGGCATCACTCACGCCATCGCGGTCTGTATCAACACTCAACGCGGTGACGCGGTAGAAGAGCCGGTGCCAGACGCCGTGGTCGGTTTGCAGGGGCTGCTGGGCCGGAGGTGTCGGGGGCGGAGTTTGCAGATAGTTGCGGATGATGGGGCGCACCGTGGTGATCTCAGCGAGCCGCTGCTGGTCTTCAGCAGTAGTGGCGGTGGTGACATTCCAGCCAGGCCGGACGGAGGTGCCGCCATAAAATACCATCACCGATACGCGCCTCGTGGGGCCAATTGCAGGATAGGGGAAGCGCGTGGCCCCGCTGAGCAGTGGAGAAGCCGCACCTTGGGTGAGCCTCATATCGTAGCTCTGGAGAAAGGCGCGCACCGGCTCGCCGAGGGTACTCGTCCACGTTAGAGTAGCCGAGCCATCCGCGCAAGCCGTGATGCTGTAATTGTGATAGGGTAAAAGATTCACCGGGTCCACCGGCCCGGGCGGGGTGACGACGATGGGCGGCAGCCACAGGTTAAACTCCGCCGCCTGCGCCGCCGCCGTGCCGGAGGACGGCATGTAGTAAAGTTGCGGCGTGGGTATCCAGTCGTTCGCCGTGAGGTTATTGGCCGGGTCTGGACTGCGCAGGCCGGTGGTGGCGTACTCGAGGCGGTACAGAAACCCCGGCTTGCCATGGAAGGAGAAGCGGCCCTCCTCCGGCCCCGTCCGCGTCACCGCCGCATCCCACTGGAAGCGGTCATTCGCAGGAGCACCACCCTGTGCGGAGCTGGATCGGGTCGCGGCGGAGAGCATGAGGGCGCAGCAGGTGACGCGGCAAAACAGGCGGAGAGTGTAGGTGAGGCTTGGGAAAGACATGGCGTTGG
>JANOZA010000115.1:0-12077 GCA_031429155.1 Verrucomicrobiota bacterium
CGCTGGCCGGCCAGGTCTTCCTCATGTTCTCGGCTGCCTCTTTGTTTCCCGCTTCGGCAATCATGTCGGCATACCAACTGCCCACGTCCCCATAGTCCTCGTCGTCCTTCACGAGAATGATGCCCATCTTCCGATCGGTCCACTTGGGAATGAACGTGCTGTGGAAGAAGGCGGTATCCACCCACAGCCGCTCCGCCAGCTCTGCCACGTCCATGGGATCCACTGGCCTCATGTACATGATCTTGAAATGCGGTGTCTCGCACACGCGGTAGGTCCGGCTGTTGATCTTGAAATCCCCGGCCTCCTTTTTGAAAACCTTGGTGTCCACCTTTACGTCTTTGGCCGGATTCGGCAGTTTGGGCTTGGGCCCGGCCGAGGCTCCCAGTAGCTTGGTGGTTTTGTCCGCCGGGGCATTTTCCTCAATGTAGTCGAGGTCGCCGAAACTCAGCGACGTCTTCGCTACTTTGAGCACCTTGCCGTCCTTGTCGCGGAGTTCAACGTCGGTGCCGAGCTGCCGGATGAGTTCAGCTTCGATCATTCGTCCGTCAATGCTCAGCCAGGTGCGCATTTCGAGAGCGGAAGCGAGGGGGGCGGCGAGCCAGAGCATTGCCGTGGTCGCCACAATTGCGGGTAAGGAGGATTTCTTCATAACGGCGTGCATTTAGCCCCCGGCTGCGCGGCTGTCCAACCAGATTTTCCCGCTGCTGCGGGCGCCGTGCCGCGGGCATCCGTGAGCTTGCGCAGTTGCCGGGCACAGGCATCGTCCGGCGATGCCTTCATCTGCCGAATCCTTCATTCTCGTCTCCATCCTCTGCGCGATTTTCCTCTCGTTGCCGGTGGCGATGCTGATCCGATTCCTCTCAGAAAAGCGGCACCCGCCGGTCCCGGAGTATGCTCCACCCGTTTCCGATATTCTTCCGCCGCCGCTTCCTTCAGAGAGGATGGTTGAAGAGTGGACGCGAAAAGATGCCGTCTTCGCCATCATCCTCGCCCTGGTGGTCGGAATGCTAATGGGACCAGGCGTCACGCTGCTGATGGGCGAAAGTGCGGACGAGGGCGCGCCGGCGAAAATGAACTTCAGCGTCGCTCTCTTCGTGACGCAGATTATTTTTCAGGCCGGATTTATCGGCATCATCATCGCTTATCTCACCGTTCACCGGAAGTTCCGGCTGGTGCCGCTGTTTGGGCTTCGGAGCCTGGGAATGGTGAAAACCCTTGGCGTGGCGGTGCTGTGGCTCATTGGCTCGTATTTCCTTCTCGCCTTCGCCACGATGGGACTGGAGCCGGTGCTGAAGCAACTCACGGGCGTGGACCTCAGGCCGCAGGGGCTCGTGGAAAGCGCGGCGGGCATTACGGACCCTGTCGCGAAGGTGCTCATGTTTGTCACTTTGTGCATCGGGGCGCCGGTCATGGAGGAACTCATTTTCCGCGGCGTGCTTTTCAATGTCGCCTCGCGCTGGTTTGGTCCGGTCTATGCCAGCGTGAGCACCTCGCTCCTCTTTGGCGTCATCCACAACAACCTGCTCTCGTTCATCCCGCTGACGCTGCTAGGGATTTGTTTTGCGGAAGCCTACCGGCGCACCCGCTCGCTCGCGGTGCCCATGCTCATGCACGCGATGTTCAACTGTATCTCCTTCCTCGTGCTCACGAATGACCTCACCAAGTTCGAATGATTCCGTCGCCGCGACCGGAGAGGATCGCCTGGTGAAGTTGCTGACCCGGGGCTTGCCCCAGACGGCAAACACACTTCATGGTCCGGGCGACGATTGCGCCGTGCTCCGAGGACCGGAAAAGGGGAGGCTGACGCTTTTCAAAACGGACTGCCTCATTCAGGGCGTGCACTTCACAGCGGATGCCCCGGCGGCACGTGTCGGTTGGAAGGCGCTCTGTCGTGTGATCAGCGACATCGCCGCGATGGGTGGACAGCCGCACGAAGCGCTCATCACGCTCGCTCTGCCGAGGCTGACAAAAGTGGCGTGGGTGGTGCAGCTTTATCAGGGAATGAAGAAAGCTGCACGCCGCTACGGATGCGGCATCGCCGGCGGTGAAACTTCTTCTGTTCCAGACGGTGCGCCGGTGATGATTTCGGTCGCGATGCTCGGGAGTGTGGAGCGCGGCCGCCTCACGCTGCGCAGTGGCGGAAAACCAGGCGATGCCATTTGCGTGACCGGTCGTCTCGGCGGATCGCTCGCCGGCAGGCATCTCGATTTTAAGCCGCGACTGACGGAAGCCCGCTGGCTGGTCGAGCACGCCCGGCCCGGGGCCATGATGGACCTCAGCGACGGTCTCGCCAAAGACCTCCCGCGCCTCGCGGATGCGAGCGGCTGCGGATTTCAGATCAACCCTGCGCTGCTCCCCTGTCACCGCGGCTGCACACCGGCACAGGCGATGGGCGACGGCGAGGACTACGAGCTTCTCATCACGCTTCCTCAGCGAGGCCTCGATGCCGCTATGGCGCAATGGCGGGCGACCTTTCCCCGCACACCACTCACCTGCATCGGAAAGCTGGTGGCGAACGTCAAAGAGCGAACCCGCCTAACCGGCGGCTGGGAACACTTTTCCTAACCTGAAAGGCGGGGCGCCGCTCAGTCCCGCTGGGTGATCTCCACGAAGACATCCTCCAGCGTAGCCTGACGCCGGCCCAATTCACGGAGGGGCCAGTGATTGTCGCGGGCGGCACGGCTGATTTCCTCGCGGACGTCGGTGTCGGCGTCGGGCTTGATCTCAAGAACCTGCCAGCCGTTGTCTTCCGCGAGGGCAGTGACCCGGCGCACACCGGTGACGGTTTGAAGTTTCTCCACAGCGGCAGCGGCTGACGCTTTGATCTCAACCGTGATGGTGGAGGCGGTGCGGCTCGCTTTGGCTAGATTGTCCGGCGAATCGTCGGCGCGGATTTTGCCGCGGTGAATGATGATGACGCGGCGGCAGGTCATCTGGACTTCACTGAGAATGTGAGTGGAGAGCAGAATGGTGTGCTCTTCGCTGAGCTGGGCGATGAGGCTGCGGACCTGACGGATTTGGTTGGGGTCGAGTCCGTTGGTGGGTTCATCGAGAATGAGAAGACGCGGGCGGTGGATGAGCGCATCGGCGAGGCCGAGTCGCTGGCGGTAGCCTTTGGAGAGGCTGGCGACCATTTTGCGTCCGACATCCTTGAGGGCGGTGAGTTCCATGACGCGGCCCATGTTTTCCTTCACCGCGCGGCCCCGCAGGCCTTTGAGGCCGGCGCGGAATTTCAGATACTCCTCCACGCGCATGTCGTCATAGAGCGGCACGCTTTCCGGCATGTAGCCGATCTCACGGCGGACCTTGAGCGAGTCGTTGAAGACATCGAATCCATTGATGGCGGCGGTGCCTGACGAGGGCGGCAGATAGCCGGTGAGCATCCGCATGGTGGTGGTCTTGCCTGCTCCGTTGGGGCCGAGGAAACCGACGATCTCGCCCTTACCCACATGGAAGGAAATGTCGTCCACAGCGGTGCGTCCGACGAAGCGTTTGGAGAGGTGAGTGACTGTGATCATGGGGACGATGCGGGTGGCGGATGTTACTTCTCCTTCGATTCCAGTGCCGGTGCTGGTGGGGCCACGGTATTCTGACCGGCCGCATCCGGAGCTTCCGGCTCCTCTTCGACGACAATGGGTTTCTTGCGAATGGTGGCGGCCCAGATGACGGGCGTTCGTTTGCCGGGGCCGGTTTCGCCGCCAGGGATGATGACCTGACTGCCCCAGTTGACCGCGGGGTTTGTCAGGGGGACTTCGCCGGGAAAACTGCCGAGGTGGTTCCACTCGCCGATGGCGGCATCGTAGCCGAGGACGTCGCGCGGATAGCCGGGGAAGCCCTCCATGAGCTGGGTCTCGTATTTTTTGCGCCGCTCGCGCTCTGCGGCGTCCTGATCCTTGAGATCGCGGGCATTGCGCTCCAGCAAGCGGGTGATGTCCTCATCCATACCGCCGACGACGACGAAATGGTGCGGAGGCACATGGAAAGCGGCGGTCGCCATAACGTGACCAGGATGGCCCCGGCGGTCCACGACGTCCCCGAGCAGACTCCAGTCTTTTTTCACTGGATTGAACTTGTGGAGATCCACGAGGAAGTCTGGTTCGTTGCCGGAATCGCGTCCGCCGCAGAGGTAAATGCTTTCGGTTTCCCCTTCGAGGCTGACAGCAGCGACGGGGAAAGTGCGGGCGGGACCATCCCACGGAGTGAGGGCTTTCCAGGCGAACGCCGCTCCGTCGTTTCGCTTGGAGAGATCGAGTGCGAAGAATGAATTGGTGGCGCGGCCGGTAATGATGTCCGTCGTGCCGCCGATGACATAGACGACGTTGTGGAGGAGGACGGCAGCGTGGGAGGCGAGGGGCTTGGGCAGCTTGGGGAAGGGCGTCGTCTCCACTTTTCGCGCCTCCTTGTTCCATGAGAGGAGAAAGCAGTCGTCGTGGACCGTGCTCAACGTCGCGCCGCCGGTGCAGAGCACTCCGTCGGGCAGGGAGACGCTCGCTCCGTAGGAGACGGCATCCGGCAAATCGGCCATGGCGGCGTTCCATTTGAACACTGGCAGGCCGCTGGCGGCGGTGGTGCGTTCGAGAATATAGATGTCGCTATAGACGGCGCGCGGAGCCCCCGTCCAGGGCCGCCCCTGCGGGTAATTGGTGCCGCCGGCGATGATGAACACGTCACCATGGGCACCGGCGAAGGCACCAGCGAGCCCCGGGTTTTTCGCCTCACCGTGACGCGGAGGGAGTTCCGCGATTTGCTCCCAATCAATGCGCGGCGGAATGTGGATGGTATCGCCCTCCGGGACGTGAGCGGGCGCAGCAGGGGCGGTGGGGGCCGCCGTGACCGTGAGAACTGGGCAGAGGAGGAAAAAAAGGCGCGTGAGCAGGCGGGGCATTTCCCTCACCAGTGACCGCCCGGCCAGGGAGTGGCAAGGAGGAATTCCAAATCAGGGTTCCACTGCGACCCGCCAGAAGCGCCGCGTCGCCGGCGGCGGCTGGAAGGTCACGGAGCGTCCGGTATTCCAGGGCGACTCGGTAAGGATGCCCGCAGAGGGGACAGCGAACTGGTTGCCGGGCTGGCACGATGATTCGACTTGCCAGGAGACCATGTCTTCTGAGGAGAAAAGGTAAATCCTTGGGCTGTGCACGCCGACAGCACAGCGGAAGCTGATTTGAAGGGAGTCGTCTGGAAGTCTGGTGGAGGTGAGCACGTCCGGAGCGTCGGGAATGGACGGATCACCGAGGAAGGCGCGCTCTTCGAGATTGGTGAGCCCATCCCCATCCAAGTCGGCGCTGTCCGCGAGTTTTTCCGTGCTCAGCTTGAGAGGCACCCAGAATCCGGGGGTTCCGTCAGTCTTGTCCGCCGGAGTCAATGAACCTGGAGGGGCGGCGTCCGCAGGAATATTCGCCTCCCAGCGGTAAACCGTGAGCGGCATCCGCGTCACACGGAGATCGCCCTGCGTCAGGTCGGCGAAGGGGATCAGCGACATTTCTGTAATGCTGTCCGAGGTGCCGCGATAGATGGAACCGGCGTAGGGAGCCAGTTGGGCGGCGAGCAGACCTTCGCCGGTCAGAGGTCCATGCAGATGGATCACTTGCCCGGGCACAGCGGGCAGGTTGCCTGAATAACCGCACTTGCCAGCATTGACGCGGGCCAGGGAATTATTGCCGGAGTCCAGAGTAGTGAGGGCCGCGCCATTGCAGGGATACCAACCGGTCTTGGGAGTGCGGGAAGCATCGGTGGACAGGATTTGCCCGACATTAGCCGCGCCGGAAAGGTCGTGTTGGAAAGACCACACCGTGCCGCTGCCGGCGCCGGAGGCGAAATTGCCGCCGACGAGTCCACCCACCCAGGGGCCGCCGGGGGCCCATGACGTGGTGGGGATGCTGGTGTTCATGGAGATGGCGGAGCCAATACCATCCAGCGGGTAGAGAAGGACATTACCGGTCATCGTAATGTGTGACCGGATGCCGGATTGCTCCATCTGGTAATGCGGCACAATGATTCCTATGTGCCTTGATTTACTCAGCGGCGCAGCGGCGGCACTGGCGTGCGCCCATGTAAGGACATTGTCTTCGATCCGACTCTCCATGCAGTTCGCGAGTTGAACTCCCGTGAGATAATTATTCAGACTGAGATTTGCGGCCGTGGCCGGCCATTCGAAGAGATTGCCCCTGACAATGATGTCTGCGCAGGCCACTGCGGCGATCATCCGCATGGTGCCGCCGCTGGCAGGTATTGTGCGATGAAGTACCGGAGCGAAACGATTTCCCTCGATTAGAATGTTGCGCCGCTGGCTGTGGCCGGTGTTAAATGTACTGGACGTGGAAACGACCACGATGCCCTGCCAGAACTCTCCAGTGAACAGGCAGCCTCGCACGGTGAGGCCATTTAGAAGCTGTGTCCCTTGGAGCACAAGCTGAAGCAGGCCGTTCGAGGACGCCGCGGGCTGCACGCCGTGGAAGTGGCAGCGCTCAAATCGAATCCCGGTGAATTCCTGAGCAGGCGGATTGTCATTGGTCACACAGGTGCTGGTAGGTCCGCCGATGCTTTCGATATCGCAGTCCTCGAAAGCGATGTTGCGCAAAATACAGGCGCTGCCGGTGTGCCCCAGTTCGATGACTTTCCCATACAGCTCCGCTGAGCGTCCGCTGAACCGGCATCTCCGCACCAGCACATCCCTCACGACAGTTCCTGTCGGCCTTAGGCTCTTGGCTCCGATGGATCCGTAATCGAACTGCAGCGTAGAGCTGCCCTGATGGGTTCCGTCAAAGATACAGTCTTCGACCACGACGTTGCGGCTGACATTAATCTCAAGGCCGTGATATTTCGAGGCTCCGAGGGCCACTGAGGAAATCCTCACGCCATCGGCGTGCGCCAGGCCAATCAGATTTCCAGTGGGCCCCGATGCGATATCTGCGGCCTCTACCCGCAGGTGGGAGATGACGATGCTCCCGCCCGCCCCAAAGTCAGTGAGGGCAAACTGATACCCGCCGTTGATAATGCAGTCTCCCACAGCCCCCGGATCCGACCCCGGCGGGGCGTGCGTGCGCACGGTCGTGAGCGTCATGCCCGCACCCGTAAGCGTGCAGTTCGGAGGAACAGTGAGCCCGTGGTAGCCGACAGTGCCCTGTGAAAATCCCGTCACCGGTCCATAGCCCCGGGCGAGGACGCCCACGACATCGAATACCCCAGCCCTCAGTTGCACCGTGCCGCCGCCGGCTGCTGCCGCTGCTTCCAGGGCCGATTGAATTGCGCCCCGGTCGTCGAGGCCATCATCGGCCAGAGCCCCGTAGTCTTCAGCAAAATAGCCCGGCGGTTCCTGAGCATGCAGGCAGACGAATTGTAGTGCGACTGCGCAGGCTGTCGTAACAATGACCGAGAGTTTCATGGGTGAGCAGGGGTGGCGGAAACTGAATCATCTGGTCGGAGGGTGATTCTGAAAGGACTACGCTGACTTGTGGCGTTTTTGTGACTCAGATCAAGACAATTTTCCCATACTTGCAATTGTTCGCTGTTCGCCGTTTGTCCAACTCATGGAATTTCAGATGGAAAACGAATCGTCCATTCCTTCCCCCGCGCTGCTCATTGACCTGGATGCTGTGGACGAAAATCTGCGCCTCATGCTTAGGATCGCCGGAGACCCTGACCGACTTCGCCCGCATGTGAAGACGCATAAGCTCCCTCAACTCGTCGCCGCCCAGGTGGCACTGGGGATCACTAAATTCAAATGCGCCACCATCGCCGAAGCGGAAATGACCGCATCCGCCGGAGGCAAGGACATCCTCCTCGCCGTGGCCCCCGTCGGCCCGAATATCGAACGATACCTCGAGCTGATGCGTCGCTTCCCAAAAGTGAAGTGGCTCACCCTCGCCGATGATCACGATGCGTTGCTGAAACTCTCCGATGCAGCCAGCGAGGCACGCTTGACCGTCGAAGTCCTCATTGACCTCGATGTGGGCCAGCACCGCAGCGGGGTGAGTTCCATTCACGGTGTCCGCGGAGTGTATGAACTGGCGAACTGTCTGCCGGGACTCGCCATGGGGGGCCTTCATGTCTATGACGGTCATATCCATCAATCCAGTCTCAAAGAGCGCACGGTCGCCTGCCACGCCTCGTGGACTTTAGTCACAAAAGCCCTCGCCACACTCAAGTCCGCCGGTTGTCCGTGGCCGGTGCGAATCGTGGCCGGCGGCACTCCCACGTTTCCCATTCACGCCCGGCGACGCATGCCCGGGCTGGAACTCAGCCCCGGCACCTGTGTGCTTTGGGATGCCGGTTATGCGAAGAAACTCCCGGACCTTGCCTTCCGTCACGCCGCATGGCTTCTTACCCGCGTCATCAGCCGCCCCCAGTCCCGAACCCTGAACATGTGCCTGGACCTCGGACACAAGGCGGTCGCTTCTGAAATGCCGCATCCGCGCGTCGTCTTTCCGAAAATGCCGACAGCGAAAGCCGTTATGCACAATGAAGAGCACCTCGTGCTCCGCACTGCCATGTCCCGGCGCGTTCACCCGGGTGTCGTCTTTTACGGCATCCCGTGGCATGTCTGCCCCACAGTGGCGCTGCACTCTGAATGCCACGTCGTTCGCGGCGGGCGGGTCGTGGATATTTGGCCGATTACAGCCCGGGCCAGGCGGATCACGATTTGAGAATCGGAAAGCTCAGGGGGTAAAACAAAAAGTTTTCGCGGGTAAAACGGCGTTTAAGTAATTATTTGCATAATTATTATGGAAATTTCAATATTACGTGATATTTTTGTGCATGACTGACTTTGGACTTCCCAAAGCACTCGGAAGACCCTAAACTACGACCAGACTTTGCAAAATAATTTACAAGGATTGACGATCGTCAGCCGACCCCGGCAACACCTGGCCACATGGCAGGCAAGCCGGACCACCTACCGACCCATGCCAAAACTGGTATTCAAGCTAAGCGACAATCAGTCGCTCGACTTTCCGCTGGCCGGAGACCATGTGCGTCTCGGAAGGAATGCGGCGAATGACATCGTAATAGACAACTCGTGGATTTCCTCATTCCATGCAGAATTCCGGCTTGGAGCAGACGGCGTCATAGAAGTGCGCGACCTGCAGTCCAGCAACGGCACGACGGTGAATGGCACGCGGATCGAAAAGGCGCGACTCTCGCCAGGAGACACCATTGGTTTCGGACAACTGGAAGCCACCTTCGATCCGTTGCCGGAAAGCCTGACCGGTCCGGGTGCCACTCCGGTCCGGGCGATGAAGCCGGAGCCAACTACTTCCCCGGCACCGCTCAAAGGCCCGCGACTCGCCAAGCCCGTAACGCAACCTGTCCAGCCACTGCCTCGCGCCGCCGAAACGCAGCCCGTGGTCACGGCCAGTCTGGGCAGCCGGACCGGCACTCCAGCCACTGTGCCAGTGTCGTCTGGAGCCGTTTCTGCGGATGTTCGCCACGAATTGCAGCAATCCCACGCCGAACTGGCGGCAGCACGTGCGGAACTGAAATCCCTCGCAGGTCAGGTGGAAGCGCTGCGCCGCGACCGTGATTCAGAAGAGCAATCCCATGCCCAGCTCCGCCTCCAGGGAGAACGCGAAGCCCGCGAACTCCGCAGCCGGCTGGACAAACTGCAGGAAGACCTGGAAAGAACCGAAGCCGCCGCCTCGGATTCGGCCAAAGCGCGTACGCAGAAGCTAAGCGCAGAGGAACAGGCGCAGTCGGCACGGCTCGCCGGGCTGCATTCCGCCGCCGAATCAGTCGCCGCAGCAGTCAAAGCCCAGGAGCAAAAACTCGCGGCCCTCAAAAACGAAGAAGCCGGCCTCGCTGGAGTTTCCAGCAAGCTCCAGTCAGCTCTTCAGGAAGCTGCGGATCTTGAAAACCGCACTGCTGCCGCTGCCGCCGCCACCGCTGAACTCGAAAGCAAAGCCGCCGCCGCGACGGAAAATCTTCGGCTGATCCAATCACAGATCGGTGACGCCGCCGGTACCCTTACGGCGAAGGAGACCGAACTCAGTTCACTGCTGAGCAAGCTCGATATTTCCAGGATTGAGGCCGGGGCCGCCGCTGCCCGCATCGCGGAGCAAGAGCAGGCCGCCGCAGACGCCGCCGCGAAGATCGCAAGGCTGACCGCTGATGCCGCGGCACTCGCGGAACACCGCACGCAACTCGACGCCCAGCTCGAGTCCGCAGAAGCCCAGCTTGCCGCTCAAAATTCCCGCATCACCACCGCCGGCGAATCTCTGCGTGACCTCGAGAACGCCAAGTCGCGTCTTGCTGAGATCGAAGCGGCCATCGCTGCCGCTGAAGCCAGGGCCAAAGCTGCCGCCGATGCCGTTATTGCCGACGAAGCAAGGAAAGCCGAACTCGCCAGCGAACTCGCCGCCAGGGAGAAGGATCAGCAGGAAATCACCGCCGCCACAGCCAAGGCAGAACAGGATCTCGCCAGCCTGACCGCTTCCGCTGCAGAGCAAAACGCCGCCATCAATGCTGCCGGCGAACGGCTTGCCGCTTTGGAAAAGTCTGCCGGAGAAGCGGCCAGTATTCTTGACCACGCCCGCGCTGAAGCCGCCTCGCTGCAAAAAGTTGTCCAGGAGCGCAGTGCGATACTCACCACCGGCGAGTCCGAGGCTGCGGAGATAAGCAGGAAAGTCGAGGAACTCCGCCGTGAGCTATCCAACCGCGAGTCCGCCGTCGCGGAACTCGAACACCTCAAGACGGCCCTCAATACCGAAGTCGAGGCCCTAGCCGGGCAGAAAAAAAAGCTCAGTGCCGCCAAAGCCTCACTCGAAGAGGTGACCGGGCAACTGGCGGATGCGAATGCAGCTCTCGCCCAAAAGCAGGCCCACCTCGCGAAGCTCGACATGGAAGCCGCCGCCGCCGCTTCCAATGCAGCGCGCTCCCGCGAAACCCGGGAGGATGCCGGAAAGGCTGCCGGGGAAATCGCCGCGCATCAGGCCCGGCTCGCTGCCCTCACTGCCGAGATCACAGAGTTGACGAAACAGCGCGAAGCTGCCGGCCCCGCCCTTACAGATACTGCCGGCCAGACAAAAGTCCTCGCCCGGGAGCTCGAAACGCTCACACAACAGGTGGCCGCCGCCCGCGACGAAGCCGCCGCCTTCACGGGCCGTGCCGCAGAACTGGAGGCCAGGGTTCACCATCTCGAAGACCGCAAGCAAACCCTCGCCGAAGCACCCGATGCCAACTGGGGAACCGTCCACGCCATGGCCAAGGGCATCATCAAGCTCGTGGACCTTCTCGACGACCTCATTCACCACCAGGTCGCCAACGACGGAGCCCGCGAATCCATCGAGCAACTGAGCATCCTCCGCGCCGGCCTCACCGACATCCTCACTGAATACAGTGTCGAGCCTTACAGCTACGACCCGGGCTTTGTGGTGGATGTCCCCACACGGAAGCGCATCCAGATCGTAGAGACCTCCGAGGACAGCGGAAGCGACACGCGCATCGAGCGGTCCTGGCGCCCCGGTTACATCTGCACCAACGGCGCCGTCGGCGTGCAGACCCTGCTGCGGAAAGTGGAAGTCTCCATTCGCATCGGAAAGTGACAGCGAAGCACTGATCGTCCTCGTCCTCCTCCTCGAATCCGGGCGAATGGAGCGTCCCGGATAATTTCGAGCACGAGAACGACGACGGGAACGACGACGAGGGCGAAGACGAGGCCGAAGACGCGTGGAAGTTACTCCCCGTTCCACACCGCCCTGCGGTTCGGGTGCTATTCGTGAGGGAACCGCTCCGCAGTTCGATGCAGGGAGTCCGGGCTGATTACAAAGACACTGCCTGCGGTCCTGGGAACAGGTGTCCTCACTTCCTGATGGCAGAAACCTCGAACACGTATGGCACAATGGCACGATAATTACTATACAACATCCGTGCCTTTGCGCGTGCATGTGACCAGTTGTTGCGCAACAACCGTGCCTTTGCGCGTGCATGTGACCAGTTGTTGCGCAACAACCGTGCCTTTGCGCGTGCATGTGACCAGTTGCTGCGCAACAACCGTGCCTTTGCGCGTGCATGTGACCAGTTGCTGCGCAACAACCATGCCTTTGCGCGTGCATGTGACCAGTTGCTGCGCAACAACCGTGCCTTTG
>JANOZA010000116.1:0-1626 GCA_031429155.1 Verrucomicrobiota bacterium
TCCTTGGCACCTTCTTCCATCCGGACGTGTGGATGCCGCTCACCCCGGAACGCCAGGCGGACCTTATAATAGACCACGTCGTCCCGTGGCATCTGCAATTCCTCGCCTCCTGGCAACAGGCGGACAAGGAACGCCGCGTGCCCGTCCTGTGGATGACGTATGCCGAACTCATGAGCGACAAAGCCGTCGCAGTGGCGAAAGTGCTGGAGTGGCACGGCCTCACCGCGCCGGAGGGAAAAATCAGCACCGCTCTCGCAGCGCTCGCCGGGGAGCCCCGGAAGAATCGCTTCAACAGAGGAGTCAGTGGTCGGGGCCGTGAAGAACTCACCGCTGACCAGCGGACGCGCATTCGCCAGCTCGCCTCTTACTTTCCCGCGACTGACTTCTCGTCGTTCGGCCTGTAAGCTCTAAATTTCCCCGGCAGCGGAAAGAATAATTCTGCCTGGTATTTTAGAATTCTATGGCGCGGTGCGGAGGGCGCTGATACAAGGGCCGCGTCTTCCTCTCAATCAACTCATCCATCATGAAACCCATCACCGCCCTCGGAATCACGGCATCACTCATCGGAGTCGCCGCCAGCCAAACCCAAGCCGCCTCCGTGGACGCCGCTCCCGGCTTCTTCTTCGCCACCCTGCCCTTCAGTGACACCGGCACGACCATCGGCGCGGTGAATGACATCAATACACTTCCCGGCGGCGTCAGCAACTTCACTACGGTCGCGGGACCAGATGTGTTTTACACGTTTAACGTTGTCACTCCCGGCACCATGACCTTTACCCTGACGCCTACCGGCCAGACGGGCTATGATCCGGCGATCTACCTGCTCACCGGGGGCACCACAGGGACCAGCGCGATGGCCAATAATGGAAGAGACGCAGCCGGGTTCAACGGGACCGAAAGTCTCACAACCTCAGCCCTCGCCCCCCTCGCCCCTCCCTTTACCACGGTCCCGCTTCCTGTGGGCACTTATTTCTTTGTAATCGACAGCTTTTACAACTCAGGCTCTGGTTCGGCTGGAGCTTATAGACTGGAAGTGACTGGCACCGCTCTTCTCGGCCCAAACGTTCCTGAACCCGGCACCGCAGCCCTCGGCCTCACCGCACTCGCCGCCACATCATGGCGCAGACGCCGCCAGGGTGCCCGCTAAGGAGATTCCTCAACCTGTATTTATCGAGCAGCCGGAGTTCACCCTCCGGCTTCTTTTTGCCTGCCATCCGCCCCTATTCACTCTCCGCTGCAGTGGATGCGCGCGCGGACTGATGACCGGCATTCAGCCTTGCAGCCGGCGAGGCCGGACACAAGCCTTGCCCTCATGCCTTCCCTGGAACTCTACGACCACCAATCCACCCTGACGCTCGACATGGAACGTCTGTTCCGCGCCGCGTCGGAAGCGCTGCCCCTTGTGCGCCAGCAGCCCGGCCCCCACGCCGCACTGCTGCCGTATCTGGAGGAAGTAGAAGTCTCTGTCATTACCGACGCCGCCATCAGCGAAGCCCACGCACAGTTCATGCACGACCCCTCGCCCACCGACGTCATCACGTTTCAGCACGGCGAAATGATCATCAGCACCGACACCGCCATCCGGCAGGCGGCCGCTCACCATCAGGATCCGCAGCGTGAGTGCGC
>JANOZA010000117.1:0-1899 GCA_031429155.1 Verrucomicrobiota bacterium
GAACGGGGAGTATCTGAAGCAGCAGAGTGAAGACGCCTTCATCGCGTCCTGCCGCACGTGGCTGACCGGAAAACCACTGCCGCAGCCCGCAGCGCTCGATTCCATTCTCCGCCTCATCAAACCAAAGATCCGCATCGTGCCCGAGATTGAAGAGCATCTCATCATGCTGTGCGATTCGGGCGCGCCCGTTGCCGACGATGTTCGCGCGAAGATCAGCGCCCTGCCGGATGCCGCGGCGAAACTGACGGCTCTCACCGGCCATCTCGACGCGCTGGTCCACTGGAACCAGGAGCACATTCAGGGTGGCGTGGCTCTCGCTGCCGCTGAACTGAGCGTGAAGCCCGGCGCGCTCATGTTCCCGCTGCGCGTCGCCATCACCGGTCAGGGACACGGCGTGGATTTGCTGCCGGTTCTCGAAATCCTCGGCAAGGACGAGGCCGTCGCTCGCATCAAAGCGCGCACTCCGCTCCTGACGGCGTGACATTCTCAACATGACCGGCGATCCCATTCTCTTCACGGCTGCTGATCTCGACCGTTGGGCCGAAACCGGCGGGCGGCTCTCGCCACCGGCGAGGCTCGCAGTCATCGGTGATCCCGTGGCGCATTCTCTATCGCCGGAAATGCACAATCCCGCCCTGCGGGCCTGCGGCATTGAGGCGCAGTACGTGCGTCTCCACCTGCGGCCTGACGAGTTCTGTGCCGCGCTTCCAAAACTCAAGGCGCTCGGCTTCATCGGCTGTAACTGCACGATCCCGCACAAGTTCATGGCGTTGGAGGCCGTGGAGGAAGTCCATCCCGATGCGCGTCGCGTCGGAGCGGTGAACACGCTTATCTTTCGCCCCGACGGCACGATCTTTGGCCGCAACAGTGACGCTCCCGGATTCCTACGCACCGTGCGCGAGGAGTTCGGACGGGAAGTAAAAGACCTGCGCATCCTCGTCCCCGGGGCGGGCGGCGGAGCGGGTGCCGCCGTGGCCACGGTCTGTGCCATGGAAGGCTGCCGCGAACTTCTCCTCACGAACCGCACACTGGGAAAAGTAGAGCAAGTTGCCGCCGGACTGACGGATCTTCCAGGCGGCAGCGTCACCACCGTCGTTCCGTTCACGACGGAAGCCCTCGCTGCCGTGCTGCCGCGGGTGGACCTCATCGTTAATTGCACCAGTTTGGGAATGAACGCCGGTGATCCCGAGATCGTGCCGCATTCACTTCTTCAGCCGCACCATCTCATCTACGACATGGTCTATAAGCCGCTCATCACGCCGCTCGTCGCTGCGGCGCGTGCTGTTGGTGCGCAGGCCATCAATGGCATTCCCATGCTGCTTTGGCAGGGCGTCTATGCATTCGAGTGGTGGTTCGGCTGCAAGGCTCCCGTCGAAGTCATGCGTGCCGGACTGGGCGCAGCGCTGGCGGCGCGTTGATCCTCAATACCACTTCGCGAGGCCGCCTTTCCAGAGGGCCTTCAGTTCGGCGAGGTCTTCATCAATGAGGAGCTTGTCCACATCGGCGGCGACCTGGAGGCGGCGGTGCGTTTTCGTGGTGTGACCGAGGTGGGTGAACGACACGCCGTGGAAGGCGGCCTGGACGGCTTTCACGTTTTCCTTGGCGACTTCGATGATAAACTGGCCGGGCGTTTCGTCGAACAACTGCACCACCGGATTTGTCGCCGACGGCAGGAGCACGACATAGACGCCGGCTTTCATGCTGAAGGCCATCTCGGCGAGCGTCACGGCGACACCGCCTTCGCTCACATCGTGGGCGCTGAGGATGTGACCGGCTTTCACGCACTCGTGATAGGCACGATAACCCGCAAGAGCCCTGACGGGATCGAACTGAGGCACCGGTTGAAACGCGAGACCTTCAGTGCGGGCAAAGACGCTGCCGCCGAGGCTCGCGCGCGGC
>JANOZA010000118.1:0-5032 GCA_031429155.1 Verrucomicrobiota bacterium
GTCAGCGAATCGAACGTTGATGCCTTCTGCCATAGGTGTAGTTGCTTTGTTCGCCGCATCCTGTGGACTGTCACGCCCCGGGTCAACAGGGCGGAGTCAGGAATCCCCGCTCCTCATCGCTGGCGTCGTCGTTGATCCTCCCAAGGTGACCCGCAACGCCCTCCAGAACGCCGCGTCCATCGCTGGACCCCTTCTACCACCGCCGTGATTACAGCTTCGTGCCGGCAAGCTCCAGCGCGTGGAGGACAGCCTTCTGCGTCAGGAATTCCGGCAGCAGAATGGGCCGCAGGGATGGGTCGGCGGGATAGATGAC
Organism: Verrucomicrobiota bacterium; assembly: GCA_031429155.1. Lineage (GTDB taxonomy): Bacteria > Verrucomicrobiota > Verrucomicrobiia > Verrucomicrobiales > V1-33 > V1-33. The sequence continues at coordinate 314 of JANOZA010000118.1, forward strand.
GTTGGTGGGGAAACCGGCGCGGTTAAACTTTTTGATGCTGCGGTAGATGGCCACAATCTCCGGATCATCTTCAGAGAAATCAGGGGCGGCCTTGGCGCGCAGGAGCACGGCACCGGTTTCCGCGATCTTTGCCTTTACCTTCTCTGACCCTGCTGAGTGAAAGACCAACTGGTCGTTCGTATCGCACGTCAGTCACCCATAGGTTGTGTAGTCCACGAAGGCCACCTTTTGCTGACTTCGCAAGTCGCGGATTTTCTTCGGCGTCCACCGCTGCCAGCCGTCTTCCGTGGCGACCGCAGCGGCGCGTTCACCGGACGCCTTTGAGAGCAGCCAGCCGCCTCCGACAAGGCCGATGAGCGTGACGGCATAGGCGATCCAGCGAGTCCGTACGATGCGCAGCGGCGTCGCCCAGTTGCCATAGATCCAGACCGAGATGGCCATGGCCAGCAGGCTGCACAGCATGAGAGTGGTGCCCGCTGCGCCGGTGAGTTTCATGAAGGCATTCAGGAAATAGATGACGGCAGCGAACATGGGGAAAGCGAGAGCCTTCTTGAAGGTCTCCATCCATGCGCCGGGGCGCGGCAGTTTCCGGATGAGCTTTGGAAAAGCCGAAAAGAATACGTAGGGAGCCGCGATGCCGAGCCCGAAGGCTGTGAGAAGAACGAATTGCGGGAGCAACGGCTGAGCGAGCGTGTAAAACATGGCCGGCCCGAGGAACGGCCCGCTGCACGGGGTGGCGACAATAGTCGTCAGCGCGCCGGACCAGAACGAGCCGGCGTAGCCCTTCTTGTCCTGGAGTTCGCCGCCCACGCTGGTGAGGGAGGTGCCCATTTCGAAAAGACCCCAGAGGTTCAGTCCGAGGACAAAAAGCAGCGCCACGATGATGCCGAGGCCGAGGGGGTTCTGCGTGAGCGCCCCCCATGTCAGCTCATGGCCGTATTGGATTTTGACGATGGCGAGCACGGCACCCAGCACCCAGACGAAGACGATGATGCCCACGGCGAAGGCCGCGGCGTGCAGCAGGAGCTTGCGACGGCTCTCACCCGCCAGCTTAGCGAAGCCGAGGATTTTGATGCCGAGAACTGGAAACACGCAGGGCATCAGATTCAGGATCATGCCTCCGAGAAAGATGAGCAGCAGAAACTGCACGAACCCGCGCTCCGGACCTTTCGCGGCCCCAGCCTTCAAATCCTCCACGGTGAGGTCATCGCGATATTCGACATAGTCCTCAGGGGTCTTGTCGAGATCCCATTCGTCATTGGCGAACGTCTCCTCGCCTGCTCCCGCCGGCTTCTTGTCTTTCGCCTGATCCACAGCCGCCTGCTCGAAGGGATCCACTGTCGCGAGGGCCACGGCGAGAGCCGGCAGGGTGCCGTCTTTGAGCCAGCCTTTGGAGGCGTGGAGAAATCCAGCAACCGGCGGCAGGCCGGTTTCGTCCTCGGTCGCCTCACGTTTCTTCAGCGTGAGGACGAACTTGCCGTCCTTCGTCTCCGTCTTCTGCGGTTCGGCCTCGATGACTTTTGACGTATCGAAAAAGTAGATCGTGCCGGGATCGGGATTGGCGTCGTCGCCAGGTGTCAGGGTGAAGACCATCTGAGCCTCGGCATCCTCGGTCTCCACTTTCCAGGCTTCCGACGGCTGCGGCTGCTGGGCGCGGACGGCATCAAAGGCCTTCTTCACCTCCGCGTTCACCACGGGCTCCTTCGCTGTCAGGGAGAGAGCGACATCATCGTGCCCGGGCACGCAACTTCCGCCTTCTTCGCACACGAGCCAGTTCACTTTGGCCGCGAGCTTCACCGCCGCGCCCGCTGTCAGCGTCGCCGGCGGCGTGATCTCCGTGAGCAGCAGCGCCGTGTCCTCATAGACATGCTGATTGCCGACCTCCGTCTGCTTAACCACCGGCACCGGCCAAATGAGGGGCCCGGCGGTGAACCCCGCAGGCAGTTCCCATTTCACCGAAGTCGCCTGACCGATGCCCGGATTGATCCAGTAAGTGTGCCAGTGTTCTTTGTGCTCCAGCTTCAGCGCGACGGTGAAGGGCTTGCCGGCGACGACTCCATCCTGGTCGGAGACGAGGGAAGCGGTGACATTCGGCGCGGCGCCAGGGACAGTGGAAAACGGATCGTCCTGCGCCGGGAGCAGCGTGACGGTCATGAAGAGAAGGGAAAACAGGAGTCGCATGGTAATGAGAGAGGAATGGGGCGGCGAAAAATTCCAGGCAATCAATCTTCGTGCCGCGCGGGCCGACAGTATTCAGGCCGGGCAGGGAGCCAAGCATCACTTTGCGCCCGCCGCGGCTTTCCAGGCGGGCCAGCCACCGTGGAGCAGGCGGATGTCGAACTCGCCGAGACCGAAGTTGATGATTTTCTCGCGCAGCTCGCGGCTGGCGGAGCATTTCTGGGCGTCGCAATAAATGATCACCGTGCGTCGCGGCCCGTCGCTGAGGGCATTCACGACGGGCATCATGAGTTCCTCCCATTCGTAAATGTTCAGCAGCATCGCGCCGGGGATGTGTCCTTTGTCAAATTGCTCGCCGCGCCGCGCATCGAGCCAGAGGACGCCCTGCGCCTTTTCCAAAGCGACGGCATCGCTCACCGTGATCTCGTCCGGGCCTGCCTGCTCTGAAATGAGATAGAGTTCCGGCCTCTCCGGGTGCCACCGATAGGTCGCCCAAGCCGCTCCGGCGGCCAGCAGCAGGAGCAGCGCGCTCTGCCAAATGATACGCAGGATCATGGAGGCGTCGGCAATGAGCCCGGGACCGGCGCGGCCTTCGGCTTCGTTACGTTGAAGAAGACCAGGCGCTTCTTAAACCGGTCGTAGGGCGCATCCGTCTCCACCCGCACCACGCCGATCATCGGCTCCGCCGTCGTCTTCGGCGTCAGGGTCAGTGAATATTCCCGTCCCTTTTTGACCTCCTTCACCTCCGCCAGCATGTTGTCGCGCGAACTCACGATGCCCGTCACCGCGATGTCATGCTCATCCACCACGGTGAACTTCATCGTCTTGGCCTTCGCCTCCTCGCCCACCTCCCATTTCAGGCTCTCCGGCTCCAGCTTGTAGATCTGCGGAATGGTCACCTTCACTGCGAGGATGACCTCCGGCTGCGCGGGATCATTCGTCTGCACCGCCACCTGCTTCGACACCTCGCCCTCGAACGTCCCGAGCAAAAACGCCGTCTCGATCACCCCCTCCTCCCCGTCCTTGAACTCCGTCCGCCCGTCCTTCGCGTGCGCCTTCAGGCACGAACAGTAAGTCGCGATGTCCGTAATTTTGACCGTCTTTCCGCCCGTCACTTTGAACTTAAATTCCGCGCTCACCTCCGTATCCGAATGCTTCGCCGTGTGAGCGATCTCCGTCTTTTCAAATTCCAGCCCCGCCAGCAGCGGCATGCGGAGAAAAGCTGACAGGCAGAGAATGGCGGGAGCGGAGAGCGGCTTCATGGCTGCGCAGTATGCCGCCAGTCGCGTCCCGCGCCATGAGAAAAAAGCCCTACAGCACTTGGCCCATCCCCGCCCACTTCGCGTGGACCTCGCGATACACCTTTGGCGAAATCTCGCTCGGCTTGATCTCGCTGCGCCCGCCCCAGAACACCGCCGTATAGTCCACCGGGATGCCCCGGTCCACGAGATGCGCATCAATCGCGGCCTTATGCTCCAGCACCCGCTCCTTCTCGGTGCCGTGGATCACCGCCATGATATTTACATTGGCGAATCGCGGCCCGCCCTCGCGCCAGTAGCAGTGGGTCAGGATGAAATGGCGGCCGATTTCGCTGCCGGCCTGCTGCTCCATGCCCTTCGGCACGGCCCAGTGGAAGAGGCCGTTAAATCGGGTGACGCGCACGCCGGTTTGCGACGGCTTCACGTGCTCAAGGAATGTCGAAAACCTCCCGATCACCTTCTTGCGGTTCAATTCCTCCGCCACTTCGCAAAAGCGATCATAGCTCACCCCCGCCACCGCCGCTCTGTCAGTCCATGGCTCTTCGCGCACCTCATCGGGAGTCAGCTCTTCCTTGAGTGCCAGCAACACATCCCACTCCTCCGGGGAAAGCTCCACGGTCGTCGTCGTGTCCATGTGGGCCGGGACAGGGGAGCGGTCACCGGGTTCCATGGCCTGGCGGCGCACGTGACCGACGCCGAGTGCGAAGATTCCGTTCGCGGGCATCAGCAGATACTCGTGCGCGCCGGTGAGTCGTTTGAGAACCTCCGCGTGCTCCGTCAGCGACTCACCCTGCGGCACCTTCAGCGTCGTCCACAGCCGATAGTCAGAGCCGGAAATATCACGGTCCGTGCTGCGGGTGACGACGTGGCCGCTGAAGGGATCCTCGCGGAACATCCAGTCGAAGGTGGCGTCAATCTTGTCCGCATCCACCTTCCATGCGCAAAGCGCCCCGTGAGCCAGCTTCGTCGCCAGCATCGTTTGCCGCACCCGCCGGATCACTCCGGCCTCCAGCATGGCCCGGATGCGCTCGAGAACGACCGGCAGTTCCACGCCGGATTTCTCCGCAATGAGATGGAATGGCCGCTTCACGAAACCCTGCACCATGTCCTCAGAAATGGAGAGGATGCGGGTGTTGATTTCATCCGTGTGTTCGGTCGGGAGAGAGGGGGCGAGAGTCATGGCAGAGTATGGGCTGGGCAACGCATCCGGTCCCCCACCGGCGCGGGCAAGAGAAAAGGCTGCGCCCATCCTGGCCGCACCTCTGCAGATTTCGCGGCGCGG
>JANOZA010000119.1:0-2989 GCA_031429155.1 Verrucomicrobiota bacterium
GATCGCGCTGCCAGGCGAGTTCCATGCCCTGACCGCGGCAGAGTTCGCGCTGACCTTCACTGGCGATGCGGATCATCGGCCCGAGGGCGGTGGCGGGAACGCCGGCTTCGGCGAGGAGACGATAACCTTCGCCGATGAGCAAGTCGCCGGCATTGAGCGCGCAGGGAATGCCGTGCTCGGCGTGCATCGCCGGCTCGTCATAGCGTTTGTCATCGCCGTCTTCGATGTCGTCGTGAATGAGCGAGGCCTTGTGGAAACACTCCACGGCCACGGAGATTTTCTTGATGCTGTCACTGAGCGGCGCATCGGCATTGCTGCGCAGCGCCTGGCTCACGGCGACGGCGAGGAATGGCCGCCAGCGCTTGCCGGCGCGCAGCAGCCAGTCGCGGGAGATCTCCTCCGCGTGCCCCACGGGCGTGCCCATGATCTCCGCCAGCCCTTCTTTAGTGAACCACGTCCGCACCTCCTCGTGCAACGCATTGAGATTGAGCCGGCGCGTTTTGTCGTCGCTCGTTAGGTGAATGTAATCCCACACCCAGTCAATATCCACGGTCGTATCAATGCAGTCATCCTGGAGCAGCGGCACCGCCACGGCGGGAATGGCGGCCGCTTCCACATACGGGAACGTCCGTTCCAGCACCGGCAGGCACGAGATGCCCACGATGGCCTCTATCTTCCCCGTCTGGATCAAACTCATCACGATGGCACTGCCCTCGGCCACCAGCACGGCATAGCCGAGACGCTCCGCTTCGTTTTGGAAATCCTGGATGGAGCACAGCCCGCACTGTTTGCAGAGCAGCCCGAACTCATCAAAAGGCGCCGGGCACTTGCTCTCCACGCGCAGACACTTCGGCATCAATAGCAGACGGCGCTCGTAGGGAATGGTCGCCAGCGTCTCGCGCCACAGTTCATTGCTGAAGAGCACGCCGACATAGTCGCGGTGAATGGGATCGAGCTTCAGCTCCGTGATGAGCCGCTCCGCATGGGCCACGAGATCCTCCTGCGGCAGCGGCGGCACCGGCTTCTCCCGCTCCACATAGTCGCGGATGTAATTGAGGATCCGGTCCCGCTCCCACTTCGTCTGCGGGATATTCTTTTTCGGCGTCCGAAAGCGGCGCACCGTCAGAGGGATCGGCGGGGGCAGCTTGGCGGGAGCGACGAGGGGCGGAGAGGCGGGGGCGGCAGACATGAAGAGGGGATACGGGAGTTCGGCGCGATGCTATCCACTGAGTGGACATGCGCAACATTTGCTTCGCTTCCGGGGATACGTGGGCGAGACGGGAAATTGCTTCCGGCTTCCGCTCCGCCGGACAAGCGCGGTTCTCAGGACTCCCCGTCCCGGCGCCGCGCCGGCAGAATGGCACACGCCCCCTTGCACCCAAAAATGCGGCTGATGGCATAACGCCGGCGGCTGATCCAGCGGTAGATCATTTCCGCGATATAGATCACCCCCGGAAACCACAGCAGCAGCGCAATGGGCACCGCCAGCGGCATCCTCATGCTGATAAACCGAATGCAGCGCGCCCCCTTATATATCCGCCCGCTCTTCGCCACACAGTGCATCGCCTCATGCAAATCCTCCCGCGCAATGCCCGGCGCGATCTCCGCCACCCGCGGATCGAGGATCGGCACCAGGCTCACCGCATTGCACCAGTCCAGCCAGGTAATGACGCGCGACTGGAACGTGCAGAACATGCATTCGCCGTCATAGAGGACCGTGTGTTTGGGGGGATTCATGGCCTCACTCTTGCCACGCTTGAGCGGGCGGGCAATGAGGGATCGCCCGTCCCACGGCAACCTGCGGCGCGGCACCCGACCCGACCGCCCTCACAGCCCCATCCTGGAAACATCCCAACTTACCGCGTCACCGGCAGTCGGATGCGGCAATGCCCGAGGTCCAAATACTCCGCGCCCGGCACCAACCGCAGCGCCGGCACCAACCGGTAAAGCCGCCCGATGTCCGACTGGATAATACCCGCATCCTTCAATATCCGCATGTGCATCGAGGTCGCCGCCCGCGTCAGCCCCACCTTTTTCGCCAGCAGCGAGACGGAAACCAACTCTCCCCGGCCAAACTCCGAGAGAATCTTCCACCGCACAGCGCTGCCCAACACCATGGAAATGGTCTTCAAGCTCGCATTCCACGGGACAGAGGGCGTATCAGGCGTGTTCATGCGCATTCCATCACCCGGCTACCCAAAAAAATCAAGCCATTAGTAAGGCAAACATGACAAGCACTAAGCAAAAACCAATTCGTAGTAAGCATAATGACAGACCCAGTAAGCGAAATGACAGACCAAGTAAACAAAGTGACAGACCCAGTAAGCGCAATGACAGACCCAGTAAGCACAATGACAGACCCAGTAAGCGCAATGACAGCCCCAGTAAGCAAAGCCTTAGTCCGACCACCTCCGGCCCTCACTTTTTCAGGGTATTTTGGCATTTTTTTGGCTTATGATGGTAAAAAGCCAGCTATATTCTCGATTACGCGCCCTTTAGATCCCACTTTGGCAGCTTCTTAAAGCCCCCAATGATTTAATTCCAAGTCGCGTTCAAGATGAGGCTTTCCGTCTGCCCCAAAGGGGCAGGATGAGACAGCCCGGGGCACCGCCCTGAGCCTTATACGGAAGTCCGCCGCCCTGACCCCGGCAGGGGTCATAGCTATTAGCGAGGCGTCGCAGACGCCTCGTCAGCCGCCCCCCGATCCCCTGACCCCGCAAGGGGTCATAGCTATTAGCGAGGCGTCGCAGACGCCTCGTCAGCCCGTAAAGGAAGCACCGATCCCGGAGGGATCGCAGCGGCTCCCGGTGCGCGGATCATCCTGAGCGGGGACGGCGCTGGCATCCCTCCGGGATGCGGACTTCTCGGGGGCGGCACGAGGCGTCTGCGCTCGTCCCTCGCTCCGACGCCTCGCTAATGGCTGTGACCCCTTGATGGGGTCTCTGAACTGGGGCTGGTAATTACTTTGGGAAACCTCTCTTGATCACTG
>JANOZA010000120.1:0-8783 GCA_031429155.1 Verrucomicrobiota bacterium
CCTTGAGCCTGCTGGCCGGCGGAGCGTGCGGAGAGGCCGGCGGCGATCACGAGAAACTCGGCATCGTGCTCGAAATGATCCACCTCGCCACGTTGGTCCACGATGACATCATGGACGGCGCGGAACTCCGCCGTTCGCAACCAACTGCGGCCGCCCGCTGGGGCAGCTCACTTAGCGTGCTGCTGGGCGACTGTCTTTTCGCTCATGCGCTGGAGATGGCAGCGAGCTTTGACAGCACTTGGATTAGCCGCAAAATCGCCCGCGCCTCCAACGAGGTCTGTTCGGGGGAAATCCTGCAGACGCAGCGGCGCTTCGATTTGACCCTGACGATACCGGAATACTTCCGCATCATTCGCATGAAGACGGCGGCGCTGTTTTCCGCGGCGACGGAATTGGCAGCATGGCTCAATGGGGCCGACGAGACGGTCCAGGAGCATCTGCGGCTCTATGGCGAACTTCTCGGAACGGCGTATCAAATCTACGACGACTGCCTCGATCTCTGCGGGGAGGAAGCGAAAGCCGGCAAGACGCTGGGCACGGACCTCGTGAAGGGAAAACTCACGCTGCCGGTGCTCTACCTCCGCGAGGATGCCACCGAGGGTCAGCGCGGGCAGCTCAATAAGCTCATTCTCCGCCAGGAGCCGATAGATCTGAATGTTCTTGCTGGCATCGCGAACTACGCCGGTGCCGTCTGCAGGGCAGTGGCCACGGCTAAGTCCATGCTCGCGGAAGCTCGCGCTGCACTGATCATTCTCCCGGCCAATGATCACACCGCCGCTCTGGAGGGCATCACGCGTTATCTCGACTCGCTGCTCGACGGCTGCCGTCCGGCCTGAGCATCCTGACCATTCTGCCACAGAGCTGCGATAGCGATGAGGGGAAACCAAAAAATGAGGTTTTCAAAACGCGGATGTGTCACCAGCGAGCAAGCGCTCTGGCCGTCAAAGATCAGGCCGCCGAGTCCATACGCAAGGAATGCCAACCACTGAGGCTGTCCGGCCCGCGCCAGCCACCAGGATTTCTTCACCCCCAGGCCGATGAGCCCAAGCAGCATCGCTGAGCCGATGATGCCGCCGTGGACGTATGTCGCCAGGAACAGGCTGTGCATGTGATTAATACCCGATGCTGTCTCACGTTCGATGATCCGTTCGGGCTCCCAAAGCCCGGCACCGGTGATCACTTTATCCCAGGAGTCGAGGCACGAGAGTCCAATGCGGTAAAAGTGGAATCGCCCGCTGTCTGAGCGTGCGATGTATTCCCGCGCCGGGTTGCTGGAAAGCGTGGACAGCACCATGACCTCCACCGGGGCCTCTCCGGCAGCGGGCTGCTGCGTGACAGCAGGGGGCGCAAGCAGTGGGGCGATAAATTGAAGGAACACCACCATTACCGCCGCCGTGGTGATCAATGGCGGCCAGACTTTAGGCCAGCCGCGCGCCAAAGTCTGAAGGGATGCGCGAAGTGACAAGCCGCGACGCAGATCCACCACCAGCGCGATGCCCGCCATCAGGAACAAGGCGATCGGAACGCAACTCAATGCGAGGAGCACTCCGCGGCTCAATGTCAGCATCAACGCGAGGCACTGCACCGCGATCACCGCCAGGCAAATCATTCTCGCCCGACGTGTCCGCGCTCCGCCGAAAACTGCGGCGGTACACACGAGCGCAAAGCCCAGATTGATCGCAGTCCCAACCGGATGCTGTCCGCCATGCACCAGTGGATTGCGCAGTCGTGCTCCCGGCTCGTCCACGATTTGCACCAGCCACCAGTAGATCAGGCCCGCCACGGCCGCAGCGAAACCAGACCACGCTAAAACCAGAGTGAGCCGGCGGGCCGCTCCCATGCGCCGGCACACGAGCCAGAGGCCACCAAGAAAAACAGGCAGCAACACCGCGCCCGCAATGAACTCGATGGTATAGTAATTTGCGAGAGCGCCGGGATTCCGGAGGAGACCGACCGCGAGATTCCAGATGAGAAAAGCGGCGGCGAGGCGGAGCATGGGCTCACGGGCCATGCCCGCTCCGCGCGTCCGGCAACAACAGGCGATGCCCGCCGGCAGGCATACCGCTGTGAGCCACATGAGCTGCAACTCGACATTCCACATCACGAGGTAGCCCGCGAGGAATCCCGCCATACCCCAAAAGAGCATTCGCTCAGAGAGCCAAAAGTCCAATAAGCGCCTGATGGCTCGGGCCGGGGCGACGGAGGCGAGGGAAGGGGTCTGCTGGTGGTCAGTGGAAATCACAGGAGGGTGCAGGGGCGCGAAGGGTGGCACACTGCGCACACTTTACCAGTCCTCGCCACCCGGTTTCGTGGAGCGAAAAAAAACCCGGACCCTGCGTGAGGGTCCGGGTTCTGTGATTCAGTATCTGGTCTGGCGCGACTTACAGCGGGTTCACGACCGTGAAGGGCACGTCACTGAAGGCCTCAGTGAAGATGTTCACTTCCTGGCCACCGCTCTTTTCGCGGACTTCGAGGACGGTACCGTTGAGGTCGTGAGCCATGGCACTTCCGCCTACGCGGCAGACCACTCCGTATTTACCCTGGAAGACGCCGCCGCGCTCCGTTTTGTTCTTGGTCCAGACTCCTGGCTGGCCGGCGAAGCCATTGGCGATGAGCGGCAGGCGCCCGTCATCTGAACTCGAAAGACCGCTGACGTAGGCGAAGGCGTTTTCGCCCGGCTCCAGAGCCTGGGCGTACTCAGGATCACGGCCTTTGTCGCCATCGGGTTTGTTGTCCGGTGCGCTGTTGTGAAACGGATCGTTGGCGATGTAAAACTGCATTTCGTCCGCGCCGAGATCCCGTTTGAACAACTCGCGGAAGGCGAGGTTGGAACTCTCTCCCTTGGGGAAGGCTCCGTTGTTATCGAGCGACCAGGCATTGAGCCAGGTATAGATAACGCTAGTATGTTTGGCGGCATCTTTGGCACGGATGCCTGGCATGAGGGCTCCGTAGGCAGCGTAGGCACCGGCGGCGAGCATGGCGATGATGGTGATCACCACCAGCAGTTCGATGAGGGTGAATCCACCCGGGTTTTTGGCTTTTACTTTCATGGTATGATGTTGGGTTGTGCGGAGAAGACCGCGGCTTGTTATTTATGGGTTTTTATTATGTTGAGGAAACCCGGTCCAAGCGGACCTGAACCTGATTTCCGACGGCATTTTATGAAACTTGGGGCCGAAGGGCAAGAAAAATCTTAGGGAATTACCTGATGCCCCCAGAGGGATCGCCTGAGCCTCCCGGGGCCGATCCGACCAAGCGTCCTCGTCCTATGCTGTCCGAACCGGCGAGGCCCGGGACCAGCTCTGTCTTTCAGGGAAAGTTGCCCTCGTGGCTTTCCGTTGTAAGGTCGCCCCGCTTCGGCTCTTTACACAACTCATGAAATCCATCCGCCCTTTAGCATTCGCCACTCTCCTCCTGACCTCGCTTAAGGTGCTCGGAGCGTATCCCGAATTCAACTCCATCCAGCCGCGAGGCGGACAGCGGGGAACCGACATTGAGGTGACTTTTTCCGGCAACCGGCTGGCGGATGCGGAGGAAATCGTGAGCTACAACCCCACGGGGATCAAGGCGCTGGAGTTCAAGGCGGAGAATGCGACTACCATCAAAGTAAAGTTGCACATCGAGCCGGGCTGCCAGCTCGGCGAGCAACTCTTCCGGGTGCGGACGAAGTCGGGGATCAGTTACGCGCGGAATTTCTTCGTCGGGCAGTTTCCGGCGCTGGAGGAAAAGGAGCCCAACACTCTGCTGGAGGAAGCGCAGCCGATCACCACCGGCGTGACGATCGCCGGAGTGGCAAAAAATGAAGACACGGACTACTACAAGATCGAAGCGAAGAAGGGCGAGCGCATCAGCGTGGAATGTGAGGGCATCAGGCTCTGCACAAATTTTTGGGATCCCTACGTGGCGATCATGGACAGCAAGAAGTTTGAGCTGGCCACCTGCGACGATTCGCCGCTGGGCATCCAGGACCCGCACGCCAGCGTCATCGCACCGGCGGACGGGACGTATTATATAGAGGTGCGTGACTCTTCCTACGCCGGAAACGACGGCGCGCAGTATCGGGTGCATGTCGGCTCATTCCCCCGTCCTACGGTGGCCTATCCTGCGGGAGGCAAGGCAGGCACGGAGGTGGAAGTGACCTATCTGGGTGATGCCGGCGGGCCGATAAAGCAAAAGGTAGCCGTGCCGAACACCCCCGGAGAAGTCCTGCCGCTTTTTGCGCAGGCAAATAACCTGAGTGCGCCGTCGGCAAATCCCTTCCGCATCACGAATCTGGACAATGTGCTGGAAGCGGAGCCGAACAACAATCACGCCGAAGCGAAGGCGAATGCCGCTCCCCCTGCGTTACCGATGGCGTTCAACGGAATCATCGAAAAGCCGGACGACGAAGACTGGTTCAAGTTCACGGCGAAGAAGGATCAGAAGTTTGACCTCCTCGTTTACGCCCGGGGCATCCGCTCGCCACTCGATCCGGTGCTGGAAATCTTCAACAAAGACGGCGGCAGCATCAGTGGTAACGACGACAACGGCGCCAACCCTGACAGCAAGATCGGTGCGTGGGCGGTCCCTGAAGATGGCGAGTATTATCTGCGCGTCCGTGACCACCTGAAACGCGGCGGGCCGGATTTTGTTTATCGCGTGGAGGTCGCGCCGCCTGAGGCAAGTCTGACGACCTACATTACCCGCTACGACCGCACGGACAGTCAGCAGTGGGTGCAGACGGCGATCCCGCGCGGCGGCCGTCACGCCATTCAAGTGCATGTGGATCGCACCGGTGCGGGCGGAGACGTGGGCTTTGACTGCGCGAATCTCCCTCCCGGCGTGAAGATGGAAACGGAAGTGATCCCTGGCGCGACGGCGGAGCACATCATGATTTTCTCCGCCGCTGCTGACGCCCCGCTGAGTGCGGCATTGCTCCAGATGAAACCGAAGCTGACTGATCCCAAGGCCGCTCCAGTGCCGGGCCGCTGGGTGAATAACATCGAGTTCATTCAGGGCGAGCCGAACAACACTCCCTATGTTGTCTCACGGCAGCAATTGTATCCGGTGGCGGTAGTAGAGGAGATTCCGTTCACGCTGGAACTCGTGCCTCCCACGGTTCCAGTGGTGCAGAGCGGGACGATGAACTTGAAAGTGAAGGCCACCCGCAAGGAGGGCTTCAAGGCGGCGATCACCGTGCGCATGTTGTGGAATCCTCCGGGCATCAGCGCCCCGGGAACCATCGCCATTCCAGAAGGCCAGAGCGAGGCGGATTACCAAATCACCTGCACTGGCGACGCGGCAGTGAACACTTGGAAGATCGCCGTGCGTGGAGAATCCGACGCCGGCCAGGGCCCGATCTATTGCTCGTCCGCCCTGACGCCCCTCACCATCGCGCCGCCGTATTTCACCATGAAGATGGAGATGGCTTCCGCCGAGCAGGGCAAGCCGACCGAGCTGTTCTGCAAGCTGGAGGTGACGAAGGCATGGCAGGGCAAAGCGAAAGTGACGGTCTTCGGACTGCCAGCCAAGACGAGCACGGTGGAGAAGGAAATCGGCGCTGAGGACAAGGAACTGCGCTTCCCTGTCACCACCGCGCCAGACAGCCCGGTCGGTAAACACCAAAATCTGTTCTGTCAGGCGATCATCATGGAGAACGGCATGCCCATCCCCCACACGATCGCCCAGGGCGGTGTCATCCGTATTGATCCGCCGCCACCTGCTCCGCCGCCTGTTGTGGCAAAGACCGATGCGCCTCCCCCGCCGGCCGCCCCTGCTGCTCCGGCCGCGCCGAAACCGCTCAGCCGTCTCGAGCAACTCCGCCAACAGCAGGCCGGGAAGTAGTCGTGCCAGCCTGGCTCACGTAGCTCGACTTTACAAAGTCGAGTTGCCGGTCCGGGCTGTCGACTTTGGAAAGTCGAGCTACGATGGGGAAACGACCAAAGGGGGCAGAAGACGAAACTTTTCTGTCAGCTTTCGCCGTTTCGTGGGAAGATGCTGTAGCCAGCCTCTCCGCCATGTCTGCTCACGACGAATTCCTCCCGCTCTTTCTCGCCCATCAGGGCGATCTGCGGGCATTCATCGGAGCGCTGATCCGGGATGCCCAGACCCGCGAGGACATTTTCCAGAACGTGGCGCTTACCCTGTGGGAATCGTTCGACCGTTACGACCGGGAGCGCTCGTTCGGAGCCTGGGCGCGCGGCATCGCGGCGAAGAAAGTGCTGCACGAACACCGCAGCAACGCGCGCTTCCCGCTCGTCTTTCCCGTGGAGGCTATCCAAACGATTCTCGACGCCTACGACCGCACGGAAGCACCCGAAGCCCCTCGCCGCGTCGCCCTTCGCGAGTGCATGGACCGGCTGCCGGAGCGCACGAGGGAAATTCTCACGCTGCGCTACGATCAGGATCTGAGTGGCGACATCATCGCCAGCCGCCTCGGTTCCACCGTGGACGCCGTGCATCAGACACTGAGCCGCACCCGCACATCACTCGCCGAGTGCATCCGCCGCCGCATGGCGCTGAGCGTCGTCGAGGACCTCTGACCACTATATTACCATGAACGTCACCCTTCCCGAACTCATTGAGAAGCACCTCAACGCCACGCTCACCGCCGGCGAAGCCGCCACGCTGGCGCAGGCGATGATGGAGAATCCGGCACTCGCGGAAGAGTTCGCCGCCGCCACACGCCTGGAGGCCGCCCTTTCCACTTCGTTGAAGGACAAGGAACGCACCGCGCTCTACACCCGCCGCATGGAGCGCGCTGCCGCGGAGACCGAACCGGCACGAACCCGACGCCCATGGCCGGTGAAGTCGCTGGCGGCTGCGGCTGGCATCGCGGCGCTCATCGGCATCGGATGGCGACTCACAGAAGCGGAACCGGTCGGTAAATTACAGGTGAAACGGGGACCTGCCTCCTCGACGCTCGGCAATACCGGAGACGGAACTTCTCTCTCACCTGCGGGCGGAACCCGGATTGCGGATGCGTCATCCATGAAACGCAAGCTCCGGCGTTTCGCCTCCACGACCAACCGCCTGCGCAGCGTCCCCGTATCGCAGGCGCTCGCGGCGTTGCAGTCGGAATGGTCGGGCTACTCCCACCGCGAGGCGAAGGACAAGGAAACTGTCTTCGTCGTCGCGGATGCCGCACGCAAACAATGGCCGAAGCCGGAGGATGAGCCCTCCGTTTCGCTGGAGATTCCGGGCATCTCGCTGCTCACGAGTCTGGAACTCATCGCCGCTCAGGCCGGCCTCAAAGCCACCGTCACGGCCGCCGGCGTCTCGCTCGACCCGGAAACGCGCCGGGACGACGACAAGCCGCGCAAGTGGACGATTCCCCTCTCCGTCGCCACCGTCTCCACTTTTATGCGTGAAGTGTCTTCCAGTTCCACTGGCATTGCGGCTAATTGGGCGTTGGACTTCGACACTTTGGAATTCACTGCGCCCGCCGGGATGGCCAGGGCAATTCGGCCATCATGGATGGAAATGCCGGAAATCGCACAGGTATACGGCGGGACAATCTCCCCTCCCGGCACTTCCTTTCCAGTCGCCCCTATATATCCACTTAGCTTCAACGAAGACGGAACCATCATTGACCTCAGTCTCGCGCCCGAGATCATCGAATTCGAGGGGTTCATCAATTACGGCGAGCCTATCCAAACTACCGGTATCAACGGCGACCTTAGCCATTACGAACAACCCGTGATCCTCACCGACAGCAAGATCACTCAGCCGGACTTCATTCTTCATTCGAAGACCATGGACGTCACCGGGGGAGTGCTCGCGGAACTGAGCCGGCAGAACGATATCGGCGCCCTCTATGCCGCGGGCTTAATGCAAAACGCCACTATTCTAACCCCAACGGATCATCCCGGGAATCTCAGCCGCCTGCTCGCCGCCCACGGAATGCCCGCCGCCGGTGCGACGTGGGATCAGGAAAGCGGAGTCGTCACCGCGCGCGGATCTCTCAGCCAGTTGCGGGCCGCCCAGGCCGCGGCGGCGGCGGTCGAGGAAGCGGCGACGTCCGGTGTGACGGTGGAGATAAAGGTCATTGAATGGAAGGGTGCCATTCCTGCTCCTGCAGCGGATCATTCCGGATTGTTGCCGCCACCAGTGACAGGTCAGTCCGCGATTATTTCCGCAGAGGCCGTTTCTGACTTGGTGGGGGATCCGGACTTGGAGCGCATTAGGGACGCTAAAGGGAAGCAACATTCAGGTGTGCCCTTCACGCTTAAGGAGACCCAGACTTACGAAATTTACGAGGCTAAGAACATCAAGAACAGCATTGAAGCCGGCGTCATCGCAGAGGTGGACGGGATCAGTCGGCGAGGATACTCCTGGCACCTGCCGGTGAATATCCGCTGCGAAGCCATCATCGGAACAGAGAAGATTGGTGACGGCGATGTGGCGGTCAGAGCGTCCCGCGAACAGCAGGTTAACCTCCACCTGCAGGACGGCGAATGGCTGCGTGTGGATTTCCCCGCAGACGGAAACGCCAAAGCGATGACCGTCCTTCTCGGCGTCCAATCCGCGACCATACCGTGAAGCCGGACGACCGCTACGATCCCAGCAATTCCTTTGCCGCGCGTTCACCGGACTCCACCCCTCCGTTCATGAATCCGCCGGATACCAGGCTGGTGTGCTCCCCGGCAAAGAGTAGCGCTCCGCCGAGATCTGAAGCGGCGGCGGCGTCATACATCCACGTGTACTGGCCCACTCCCGTCGCGCTGTAGCTGCCGCGGGTCCATTTCATCTTTGGCCAGTTCATCACAGCACGGTTGCCGTCGTGAGCGCCGCGCAGTGCGGGG
>JANOZA010000121.1:0-6091 GCA_031429155.1 Verrucomicrobiota bacterium
AAGAACGGCGGCTCCGACTCGCGCGCGGCCGACACGCAACGTGCGGCCATTCATCACGGTGCGGATGACAATGCATCGGGCGTCGCCGGCGTGCTGGAGATCGCACAGGCGATGGCGGCGCAGGTCAAAGAGGGCAAACTCGCACTGAAGCGCGATGTCATTTTCGCCGGATGGAGCGGAGAGGAAATCGGCCTTCTTGGCAGCAATGCATGGTGCCGCGACATGGCCAAAGCCGGTGGCGACGAAAACGCCAAACTTAACACCAAACTCTGCGCCAACCTGAACATGGACATGATCGGTCGCCTCCGCGGCAATGTCATTCTCCAGGGTCTCGGCAGCAGCGACTGGTGGGCCGCGGAAATCGAGCGCCGCAATGCCGTCACCGGCCTCTCACTTCAAACTCAACAGTACTGCTACCTTCCGACCGACGCCTCCGTGTTCTACCTTCGCGGCGTCCCGATCTTCAACGCCTGGACCGGATCGCACGAGGACTACCACAAGCCCAGCGACACCGCCGACAAGATTAACTACGACGGCGCGGCGAACATCAGCCGCTTCATGATGCTCATCGCCCGCTCCCTCGCCACGACAACGGACGAGCCGGCCTACAAAGAGATGAAAAAGCCCACCGAAGGCAGCCGCGGCGGCCTTCGCGTTTATCTCGGCACTATTCCGGACTACGCACAGGAGGGCATCGAAGGCGTGAAGCTCAGCGGCGTGAGCGCCGTCGGCCCCGCCGCAAAAGCCGGCGTCAAAGCCGGCGACATCATCACCAAACTCGCCGGCAAGGAGATCAAAAACATTTACGATTACACCTTCATCATGGGTGTCTTGAAGATAGGACAGGAGACAGACCTCGAAGTCCTGCGCGACGGGAAGAAGGAAACGATGAAGATCACGCCGGGAAGCCGGGACTAAGCGGGTGTTTGTCCTTGCCCGGCCCGGGGCGCTGTGGGATGACGCAGGCCAATGAGTGCTCATATTGATGTCAAAAAGACGGCCGACCTCGCGCGCCTGCGCCTGACTGCTGAGGAGGAGGCTGCCTACAGCGGTCAACTCGACCGCATTCTTCAATACGTGAGTCAGCTTGATGAACTCGATACTTCCGGCGTCGAACCCGCGGCACATCCTCATGAGTTATTCGATGTGACGCGCGCGGATGAGCCCCGTCCTGGATTCGGAGCGGATGCCGCGCTGAGCAATGCACCGCGCCGCAGCAGCGACCAGTTTTTGGTGCCCAAAGTAGTGGAGTAATTTATGTCCGACACTCTGCACACCCTCACCATCGCGGAACTCCGAGCACGCCTCGTCAGGAAAGAGATTTCGCCCGCCGACATTATCCGCAGCGTGGAGTGCTCCATCCTCGAACGCGACGCCGGCATCGGAGCGTATCTGCACCGCGACCTTGAGTCCGCACTCAAGGCAGCGGAGACCGCCGACCTCAGCGCGCCGCTCGGCGGCATTCCCATCGCGATAAAAGACGTGCTCAACGTAACCGGCCAGCCGGCCACCTGCGGTTCGAAGATTCTCGGCGCCTACGTTTCGCCCTACGATGCGACGTGCATCGCACGGCTCAAGGCGGCGGGCGCGATTCCGTTCGGCAAGCTGAACATGGATGAGTTCGCGATGGGTTCATCCACGGAAAACTCCGCCTTGCAGCAGACGCGCAATCCCTGGGACACCACGCGCGTGCCCGGCGGCAGCAGTGGCGGGTCGGCGGCGGCGGTGGCTTCTCAGACGGCCATTGCCACGCTCGGCAGCGACACCGGCGGCTCCATTCGCCAGCCGGCGAGCTTCTGCGGCATCACGGGGCTCAAGCCCACTTACGGCCGCGTCTCACGCTACGGCTTGATCGCCTATGCTTCGTCGCTTGATCAGGTTGGGCCGATGACCAAGACCACGGAGGATGCCGCGCTCGTTCTCCAAGCCATCGCCGGTCACGATCCGCTGGACTCCACGTCGCTGAATGCGCCCGTGCCGGACTACTCCGCCGCGCTGCGTCAAGGCGTGAAAGGCCTGCGCATCGGCCTGCCAAAGGAATACTTCATTGACGGCATAGACGCCGAAGTGCGCGCCGCCGTGGAGGCCGCCGTGCAGGAACTCCAGCGTCAGGGCGCGGAGGTGAAGGAGATTTCCCTGCCCCACACCCGCTACGCCATCGCCGCATATTATATCATCGCCACCGCCGAGGCTTCGGCCAATCTCGCGCGATTCGACTCTGTCCGCTACGGCCACCGCTGCGCCGATCCGGCCGACCTCCGCGACATGTACGACCGCTCACGCGCTGAAGGATTCGGTCCGGAAGTGAAACGCCGCATCATCCTCGGCACCTACGTGCTGAGCAGCGGCTACTACGACGCCTATTACCGCAAAGCTCAGCAGGTCCGCCGGCTCATCGGGCAGGATTTCAACGAAGCCTTCAAGAAAGTGGACGTCATCGCCAGCCCCGTGTGCCCAACGCCCGCCTTCCGCATTGGCGAAAATGCCGCCGATCCGCTGCAAATGTATCTCGCCGACATCTTCACCATCGCCACCAATCTCGCCGGCATCTGCGGCATCTCCATTCCGTGCGGATTCACCACCTCCCCCGCCCTGCCCATCGGCCTGCAATTGCTCGGCCGCCCGCTCGGCGAATGTGACCTCCTGCGCGCCGCCTCGGCTTATGAACAGGCCACAGACTGGCATTTGCGCAGGCCGATCGGCACCCATTAGCCAAGTGCTGTAATCCATGAGTCGTTCCAAACAACTCGGAGTTGGAGTCGCGCTCATCGCCGCCATCTATTTGGTTCCCGCGCTCGTAGTTTTCGATTTCACCTCCATTGCGGGTTCCAACGACGAAGACAATTTCGAAGGCCAGCCGGTGGCAATCGGTCCAAAGCCCCGCTGGTGGGTTCCGCGGGCAGCTCACGACTATGACATCCCTGGAGGATTCGGATACGCTCCCGACGGCTGGCCATTTGTCGTTTGGAAGCCGGTGTGCCTTCTATTTCTCAAAGCCAAAGGTTACGTTCCTCCAAAAGAATGGCGGTAGTCACAGATCCGCCTCCAGCCTCGACAACATTGAAATCGAGCCTACTCTCACGCCATGCCCGCCACCCTCACTGCACTCTCCCGTGACGCTCTCGTGCTTCCGCCAGATGAGCGTCTCCTACTTGCCCGCCAGTTACTGGACAGCGTGGATCTTGAACCGGAACCTGGAGCGGAAGCGGTCTGGGAGGTCGAGATTGGCCGGCGAATCGAGCGTTACGATGCAGGAGAAACGAAAGGCATTCCCGCCGGTGAAGTTTTCGCGCGGCTGCGGCAAATCGCTTCCGTCCGATGAGCTTCAATCTGGAGTTTCTCCCCGAGGCTGCGGCAGAAGTGGAATGCGTGACCGGCGACTACGAAGCGCGGACGGCAGGGTTGGGAGTGCGCTTCCGCACGGAAATTGAGAGCGTATGTTTCGCTATCCTGCAGCATCCGCGGCTCTGGCGGGAACGTCCCGGCGGCTACCGGCGAATCAACCTGCCCGGGTTCCCATACTACGTTGTGTTCGTGATTCGGGGAGAGTTGCTTCTCGTCGTCGCGGTATCACATGCCAGCCGTCATCCAGATCACTGGAAGAACCGGATTCCATAATCACGAAGCTTCCCATCCATCCCCATGACGCACCCCACTCCCTTCTCCCTCATCAACAAAACCGCCGTCATCACCGGCGGCGGATCAGGCATCGGTCTGGCCATCGCGCGGCGGTTTGCGGCGCATGGGGCGGCGGTGGAGATCCTGGATTTCTCTGAGACCCAACTGGCGGCGGCGGTGGAGGAACTGCGCACTGCGGGTTACGATGCGCATGGCACCGTGTGCGATGTCGGCGACGCGGCGGCTGTGAATGCAGCCTTCGCCACGATTCTTTCCCGTCGCGACCGACTGCACATTCTCGTGAACAACGCGGGCCTCGCGCATGTGGGCAATGCGTTGACGACGACGCCCGAAGATTTCGCCCGCGTGCAGCGGGTGAATGTAATGGGCGTGATGCACTGCACTCAGGCGGCACTGCGGCACATGACAGCGCACCACGGCAGCGTCATTCTTAATATCGCCTCCGTCGTCTCTCAGGCAGCCATCGCCGACCGTTACGCCTACGCTGCCAGCAAGGGGGCGGTGCTGACGATGACCTACTCTATCGCCAAAGATTTCCTCACCTACGGCATCCGGTGCAATGCGCTGCTGCCGGGCCGCATCCACACCCCATTCGTAGATGGATTCATCGCGAAGAACTACCCTGGTCGAGAGGAGGAAATGTTCGCCAAGCTTTCCGCCACCCAACCGATCGGACGCATGGGAACACCGGACGAGGTCGCCGTCGCAGCGCTGTTCCTTTGTAGCGACGAAGCGAGTTTCGTCACCGGCGCAGGCTGGCCGGTGGATGGCGGGACGCTGACGTTGTTGTAAAATCGCCGGCAAGCTGCGGATGGTCGCATCTCCGTAGAGAAAACCGTCCCCGTGCCAGGGAGCGCCGGCCCGCCACGCAGAAAAGCCGCAGAAAGAGTTGCTTCCAAGGCCGGGGCACGCTCAACTGGACAGCGGTGCCTCCACTTCAGAAATGATCTCAATTTTTCACCGCTCACGACTATCCGGCGCGCTCGCTCTCGCGGGATGCTGGCTGTCGTTTGGAGAGGCGCACGGAGCACCACTGGCGCTCACGGAGAGCACCTTCACTGAAATCATTCAGGAGGCGAAGGTGATCGCGGCTGTAAACAAGGCAGAGACGACCGCGGAAAAAAACATGCTCTTCAAATCCCCGGACCTCGTGCGCACCGGCCAGGCCTCCCGGGTGGAATTGACGGCCAAGGACAGCACTATCACGCGGATCGGGGCGAACACAGTGTTCACGTTCGCTCAAGGTGGCCGGGATATCCAACTGCATGGGGGCAGCGTGTTGTTTCATTCCCCCAAGGGAGCAGGCGGCGGGGCGATCAAGAATCGGGGCACTTCCGCAGCGGTATTAGGCACTACGGAGATCGCGACGGTGCTGCCGGATCGCAGTTTCAAAGTCATGGATCTCGAAGGGGCCGTCAAAGTCACGCTCCGGAATGGCCGGTCCATCGTGTTGGCACCAGGCCAAATGGTGACGGTGAGCCCGGACGGAACCGGCATGGGCGCGGTAGAGAGTTTCGATTTGGCAGCAGCAGCCGCGAGCCTTGAACTAATCGCAGGATTCGCCAATCCGCTGTCTTCCCTGCCGCTGATCCAGGAGGCAGCGCAGGCGCAGCGTCAGCAAATCTCCGAGGGAAGGCTCAGCAATCTGGCTTCCCTGGAGTCGGCGGGCTCAGGTCTGGAAGTTAAAGGTGATGAATCTCTCGTTCCATCGCCGGGTTCGTGGAGCCAATCGTTTAGCGCGATGGCGGCTCACCGCGGAGCTCGGGGAGCACCGCCCGTTATCCCACCGCCGCCGGGGCCGCCTGGTGTCGTCAGTAATCTCGGGCAGCCGGCCAGCGGCGGCGGATATGACGTAAACGGCGCGAAGTGTGTGGGCATGAGTTTCAAAGTGGGCAATGACTTTTCCTCCTGGACTCTCGACGGCCTGGAGCTCCGGCTTTCTACCATGGGTAATACCGCAAATGATTTGACCGTCAGACTGCACGCGGACGCCGCAGGCATGATTGGGGCCACGCTTGGCTCATTTCACGGACTCGACCCCAGGGGACTGGCGCTCAATTACACTTTCACTCCAGATGCGGCCCTCACCCTGACCGCCGGCAGCACTTATTGGATTACGGCGACTTCACCCTCTACGGGCTACTCATGGAGCAGCACCTCCGCCAGCATCGTAGAAAGCGGACTGGCAGGCTGGAGCATTGGCGACGGGATGGCGTTTGGCAACATCCCCGGGATTGACTGCGGCCCGAATGCCGCACTTCCTCCCGCCATGTTTGCCGTCCACGCCACGGGTCTGCCCGCCCTCCCGGAGCCAGCCTCCGCGCTTACTCTCGTTCTTGCGCTCGCCGCCTTCGGTTTGGCACGCCGGCGCTGATGGCGTCGTTTTCAATCTGATCATGCAACAGCTTCTCCTGCATCTCACCGGCGATTACCTCCTCCAGAGTGATCACAT
>JANOZA010000122.1:0-5862 GCA_031429155.1 Verrucomicrobiota bacterium
CTCCGACAGCGACGGCGACGGCGTGCCTGACAAGCCGACGGTCTTCGCGGACAATCTGAACATTCCCATCGGCGTCCTCCCGTACAAGAATGGCTGCATAGCGTGGAGCATCCCGAATATCTGGCGGCTCGAAGACACCGATGCCGACGGGAAGTGCGACAAGCGCACCGTGCTCTTCGGCCCGCTGGGCTGGGAAATGGACACGCACGGCATGATCTCCAGCCTCATCATGGGGCCGGACGGCTGGATCTATGCGACGCACGGATCAAATACCCCTCCACCCGACCGCGCTCCAGATTCATCCCGCAGGTGACGGCGCTCGCGGGGCACTGAGCGAACGAAGATGCGAAGGCGGCCTCAACATGGATTAACGACCTGCCCCCCGGAGAAACCCGGGGGAGCGCGACGCTGCAGCTCATTCAGGACATCAGCGACGAGGATCCGCGGGGCGCCGTGGCATGGACGAAAACCATCGACGCGGAGGACGTGCGCCGGGCGCGCCTGCAGTCCATTTTCCGCGACTGGCTGCGAAAGCATCCGCACTTCGCGATGAAGGCCGTGGAACAGTTTCCCCGGGAGGAGCAGCACGAGATTTTCCGTAATTGATCTCGCGGGCGCAACGCCCGGCGCGGGAGGCTCTGCTGCTGTTCAACCAAGCCGGCACAACCCGAAGACTTCCGTCACCTCCTCCCGTTTCTGTGAGGTTGACCATACTCTGGAAACGGCCACTCATCAGACGCCCTTTGATCCCATGAAGCTTATTCCCACCACGCTCGGTCTGCTGCTGTTTTCATGCTTTCCGATTCCCGCTGCGGCCAAGCCCTCAGGGGAAGCTTCCACGCCCCCAGCAAAATTGAGTGCCGGTGACTGGGCCGACATCAGCACCGTGCACGATGCCTGGAAGCACTCTATTCAGACCAGCGCCGGCGGACATGCAGCGCGCAATCGCAGCCAGCAGTGGCATCTGCATTTTGACCAGCGCGGCTTTCTGGTGACTCCCGACGCCGGAGACTGGCAATGGGGGCTGGAACTGGAGAGCTATGGATATGCCGGCCACACTCAAGTGTTGGTGGAAACTGTGCCCGCGGCAGCGCAGACGGAAGGATCACGCCTGACACGGATCTGGGACGCCATTCTTCAGGAGTGGTATGTGAATGACCGGCGCGGGCTGGAGCACGGCTTCACACTGGCCACGAATCCGCCAGGGGTGGAAAACGGACGTCCGCTGGAGTTGCAACTGATCGTGCGCGGCGGTCTGACGCCACGGGTGAGTGCTGGCGGGCTGGCGACGGACTTTATAAATGATCAGGGCGCCACGGTGCTGACCTACAGCGAACTAAAGGTCTGGGATGCCGATGCGCGGCGCATCCAGGCCCGCATGAAAAGTGCCGGCGACGCACGCCTCGCCATTGAGATTGATGACCGCGGTGCCCGTTATCCTCTGACGGTAGATCCATTGGCCCAGCAAGCCTATCTCAAAGCCGGCAACAACGGTCCGGTGGCGATGGACCGGTTCGGGGCGGTTGTCGCCATGGATGGCAATACAATCGTGATCGGCGCACCGGACGAACCGGGCGACGGCACCGGAGTGAATCCTCCGCCCGACCGTCTGGGCGGAAATCGGGGCGCTGCTTTTGTCTTTGTGCGGAATGGAGCCGTTTGGAGTCAGCAGGCCTATTTGAAGTCTCCGCGGCGTAGTGAAGACGGTTCGTTCGGCATTTCGGTGGCGATATCAGGAGATACGGTCGTGGTGGGCCATTACAACGAGCGGGGAAGCGGCACCGGCGTCAATCCGGCCTATGACAGCGATGCCCCCTTTGCCGGCGCGGCTTATGTCTTCGTGCGCGACGGCACAGCGTGGAGCCAGCAGGCTTACCTCAAGGCTTCCAATACCGGAGAGTGGGACCGGTTTGGCTCATCATTGGCCATTGCAGGCGACACCGTTGTGGTGGGGTCGCCCTATGAGGACGGCGGCGGCATCGGCATCAATCCGCCCTCCAGTGAAGATGCCAGCAACTCCGGTGCCGCTTACGTCTTCGTCCGCAGCGGGT
Organism: Verrucomicrobiota bacterium; assembly: GCA_031429155.1. GTDB lineage: Bacteria > Verrucomicrobiota > Verrucomicrobiia > Verrucomicrobiales > V1-33 > V1-33. Next base: position 2,052 of record JANOZA010000122.1, read on the forward strand.
CTGCGTGGAGTCAGCAGGCTTACCTGAAAGCGTCGAATACCGGTGCCGACGATAACTTTGGCGCATCAGTGACCGCTGTGGGCGACACGATCGTCGCCGGTGCTCCGTCCGAGGACGGAGACGGCACTGGGGTGAATCCGCCGCCCAACAATAGCAACAGCGGGTCGGGGGCCGCCTATGTGTTCATCCGCAGCGCCGGTGCCTGGAGCCAGCAGGCTTACCTCAAGGCGGCGCATGTCACCTCGGATTCCGATATCTACGCGGACTTTGGCACTGCGGTGGCGATGTCCGCAGAAACGCTGGTAGTGGGCGCTACTGGCGGCGGCTGCTTTTGCGGTCCCGTGATAGATCCCCGGATGCTCGTAGGGATTGCCTACGTATTTGTCCGGCAGGGGGCGACGTGGGGTCCGCAAGCCTCGCTCAAAGGCGCCAACACGGGAGCCAACGACCGGCTCGGCGTTTCAGTGGCCATATCCGGAGACACTGCAGTCCTTGGAGCCAACGGCGAAGCCGGCAGCGGGTCCGGAGTGAATCCTGCTGACAATGAAACCGCGCCCTACGCCGGCGCAGCCTATGTATTCACACGTGCGGGGACGGCATGGTCCCAGCAGGCCCACCTCAAAGCATCCAATACCGGTGCCGGGGATGCCTTCGGTTCCTCCGTCGCTGTCTCCGGCGACCTGGTCATGATCGGCTCTCCAGGTGAAGACGGCAGTGGTCGGAGCGTGAATCCCGCGGCAGATGACAAATCGCGGGAAGCAGGAGCGGTGTATGCCTTCGTCCGCCATGAAACAGAGTGGAGTCAGGAGGCATATCTGAAGCCACCCAATACCGCTCTGAATCCCGGCTTTTACGAACAATTCGGCCAGGCCGTCGCCATCTCCGGCGATACCGTCGCGGTGGGGGCACCCAATGAAGCTGGCAGCGGAGCCGGAGTGAACCCTGACAGTGACGAAATGCTTTCCGGTTCGGGAGCGGTCTATGTCTTCGTGCGTCAGGGGACGGGCTGGAGCCAGGAGGCGTACTTGAAAGCATCGAATCCGGGAGAATACGACCACTTCGGCTCTTCCGTCGCGGTAGCGGGAGACATCATTGTTGTCGGTGTGGGCGGAGATGACGGCGGGGGCACGGGTCTCAATCCCGCAAGCAACGACGATGCGGCCGAATCGGGCGCCGCTTATATTTTCAAGCGGAGCGGCGGCGCCTGGATTCAGGAGGCTTATGTGAAGGCATCCGATGCCCGGGCTGCCGATACTTTCGGCACGTCCGTTGCCGTCTCCGGGGAAACCGTGGTTGTGGGATCGCCCGGCTATGATGGATATCCATCGTGGGTGAACGCACAGAATCCCTACGGCTCCTCCAATTCCGGCGCAGCCTATGTCTTCAAACGCAGCGGGGGCACGTGGAGTCAGCAGGCGCTGCTAAAACCCGCCAACGGCTACAGCGAATTTGCGTTTGGAAGCTCCGTGGCTGTGTCCGGGAATTCGATCATTGTCGGTTCTCCGCGGGAGTACTACAACGGCGCGGGCGTCAATCCGCCCGCGCCAGGGCCAGCCAGGCATGAATCAGGTGCGGCCTATGTCTTTGTCGAAGATCAGTCCGGCTGGACAGAGCAGGTCTATTTGAAAGCAACCAATCCATCGGCGTTTGATCACTTCGGTGCGTCCGTCGCCATGGACGGTGACCGGGTAGTCATCGGCGCACCGCATGAACAGGGCTCCGGAATGGGAGTGAATCCTCCGGATAACAATGCATTTCAAAGAGCCGGAGCCGCCTACATCTTCAGCCGCACTGGCACGACGTGGACTGCGGACGCCTATTTGAAGGCTTCGAATACAGGTGCTGATGATACATTTGGAACCTCGGTGGCCATCTCGGGAGCCACTGTCGTGGTGGGAGCACCGGGGGAGGATGGCAGCGGCACCGGAATCAACCCGGCCACCGACGAAAATGCAGCCCAGGCCGGTGCGGCCTATCTGTTTGTCCTCAACGCCGGAAACTGGACGCCGCTGGCCTATTTCAAGGGAGCCAATGGTGGCAAGGAAGACCTCCTCGGTTACTCGGTCGCTGTATCCGGCGGAACCGTCATCGCCGGAGCCATGGGAGAGAACAGCAGTAGTTCAGGCGTGAATGTGGAGGGACCCGACGACGCCAATTCCTCAGGAGCCGCTTATATCTTCAACGTGTTGCCGCCGCTGGCCCTTCAGGTCACCGGAAACGGGTCTGTCATCACCGATGACGTAAACACCCCTTCACTTGATGATCACACCGATTTCGGTCCCGCCACCGTGGCCGGCGGCACCAGCGAGCGCACCTTCACCATTACTAACAGCGGCACCGGCACCATTGATCTTGGCGAAGTGACAGTTGGCGGCATCCACAATGCAGAATTCACCGTTACCCTTCAGCCGCCGGCCTCCGTCGCTGCGAATAGCAGCACGGAATTCAAAATCGTCTTCGATCCTGCGGCCGCTGGCCTGCGCGCCGCAACACTCAGTTTTGCCACCAATGTCCCAGGAGCAAATCCCTTCAATTTCATCATTCAGGGCACTGGCACCGTGCCCGAAATGACCGTCAGGGCTGGGAACTTAGAGATCCCCAACGGGGACACCACCCCATCGCTGGCCGATTTTACCGACTTCGACAGCCGGCTCGTTGCCGGAGGGAAAAGCGTGCGGACCTTTACTATTCAGAATGCCGGCACTGCCGTTCTGATGGTCGGATCAGTCGCCGTCGGAGGCACTCATGCCACCGAATTCGCCGTGACCTCACCGCCTCCCGCCAGTGTGGGCGCCGGATCTTCCGCCACTTTCCAAGTGACCTTCGACCCGGAAGACACCGGAATGCGCACCGCCACGCTAAGCATCGCCAGCAATGACACCGATGAAAACCCATTCCAATTCAGTATTCAGGGCACCGGCCGGGTTACGCCGAATGGAATCGAACTGTGGCGCCAGACTCATTTTAGCACCATGACGGAAACCGGTGAAGCCAACGACTCCGCTGACCCGGACAACGACGGCGAACTGAACTTTATTGAATTCGCCACCGGTCAGAATCCCCGACAGGCCACCAGCGTCATCACCAAGCTCAGCATCATCAGACCTTTCCTGGAGTTCGAATACACCCGCAGCGTGGCTGCTGTTAACGACGGCTATACGATTGCGCCTCAATGGAGTAACCTTACCCTTCAGGGCAAGGATACCTGGATCAGTGGAGGATTTACCAGCGAGGCGCTCAGTGATGACGGCGTGGTCCAGCGTATTAAAGCCCGCATTAGGACTCCTTCGTTCGGACGGGCACAGCAGTTTGTCCGGATCAAGGTTTCGCACTGATGAGCGGTTCCCGGATGGCAACAGCCTGCCGGTGATCCTTAATGAGAAGCTACCGCTACCCTGCCGCGGTGATGACAGGACTGGACAGGCGCGGGCGTTCTGCTCCACTCCGCACTATGTTTCGCTATCTGCTCCCCCTTGCCGCCGCCCTTTCCGTCCACGCACAGGATGCCTCTCTCGTTCGTGAATCAGGGCCGCTCAGCCCGGCGGAGGAGCAGAAGAAATTCAAACTGCCGCCGGGCTTCTCCATCCAGCTCATCGCCAGCGAGCCGGTCATCAACAAGCCGATGAACCTCGCCTTCGACGACAAGGGCCGGCTCTGGTGCACGACTTCGGCGGAATACCCGTGGGCCATCAAGAAGGACAAATGGAAGACGCCCGAGGGCCTGCTGGAGTCATCGAAGGACCGGATCATCGTCTTCTCCGACAGCGACGGCGACGGCGTGCCTGACAAGCCGACGGTCTTCGCGGACAAT